>JAENJB010000162.1 GCA_016844565.1 Dehalococcoidia bacterium | reverse complement strand
AGGTTCTATGGGCCACGGGCTTGGGCGGTTTATGCACGGGAAGCGCGGTCCTTGAGCCGGAACTCTGCCTAACCCTCTCCCATGATGGGAGAGGGTTAGAGTGAGGGGATTCTGGGTAACCTCTTCAGGCGGAAAGGTTCCCGAAATCGCCTACTTTGCTTGTTCAGCCTTCGCAGCCTTCGAAGTTGGCGCCGCCTTCGGAGCTTGTACTGCCGTTTCCTCGCCCTCGGCAGGAGCAACTGCCTCCTCAGCCTTCGCCTCGACTGGCTTCACCTCTTCCTCAACCTTGTGTACCGCTACCTTCACCACCATTTCCGTCGGGTTGGCTTTAAGGGTGCATCTTGCCCTCGGTTTCAAGTCCTGCACATGAAGGGAATGGCCGGCCTCGGTGAGGCCGCTGACATCGATTTCTATGCTGGGGGGGATATCCGCCGGCAGACAATCGACCTTAATGGTGCGCATGTTCAGCAGCAGCGTCCCCAGACCAGCCTTCACTGCCGGCGCCTCGCCCACAATAACTATGGGTATATCCAACTCCAACATGGTCTCCGCACTTACCCGGAAGAAGTCCACATGTATCGGGCCGCCGGTGAGAACATTTCTTTGCACTTCCCGGATGAGCACCGTGGTGCCTTTCCAGTCGCCATCGCCGCTGAGCGAGATAAGGTGTCCCGCCCCCACCATACGAAGCGCTTTTTCCAGGGCTCCGGTACCCACCTGCAACGCCACAGACGGCAACTTGGAACCGTACAGGTTGGCGGGGATCGTCCCGCTGCGTCGCAGCCTTTTCAGTCCCTTCCCAATTGCCAGTCTGGAATTTGCCTCAAGCTCCTGAAGTTTCATCGGGTCGTCCTCCTTGATGACCGGCTTAGCCGGAACGCATATCATAGGAAACTTGTGTGGATAATGCAAATTGGCTACGGGTAGGTCTGGTTGCCGGCATCGTCCTCGAGAATAACGGCGTTTTCCGGGCAGCTTTCGGCTGCCTCCAGCAAAGTGGCTTCGTCCACCGAGGCAGGGTCGAGCACCACCGCCTTTCCCTCGTCATCCAGCTTGAACACGGTCGGGGCGTAGGCTACGCAATTCCCCAGCCCGAGGCACAGCTTACGGTCGACTCTTACCTTCACTTTAGCCCTCCCTCTCTGGGGCTCGTTTTCAACTTCTTTGGCCTTTCGATCGGGCAGTACCGTTCCCATTCGCTGTAGACACATCCGCAGTACGTCTGGTGATAGAGATGCAGCTCGTGCCCCAGCCGGTGACTCTCGCGGTATCCGCTCCTCAAGTCGTTGTGCAGAAAGGGTATGCCCTCCTCCTCCGCTATTCTCTCTCCCGTAAGGCGGAGGAGCTTATGCTTCTGGTACGGACTGAGGAACAGGGTAGTGGTGAAGGCTGAAAAGCCCCTCTGCCGGGCCCGTTGTGCAGTCCTCCCGAGGCGGACACGAAAACAGCCCTGACAGCGGACCTTGTCGACCACCCGGATGGCCTTGAAGTAGTCGATAACCTCGTAGCCCTCATCCACCATCAGTGGTAAGGCTCTCTTCTGTGCCAGGGTCAGCATAGCTTCCAGGCGAAGCTGGTGTTCTCTGAAAGGGTGGATATTGGGATTGTACCAGAAAGCGGTCACCTCCCATCCCTGCCGTCCCCAGAAATCGGCCGTGTAGGCGGCGCAGTAGGCGCAGCAGGAGTGCAGGAGGAGCTTCATTGGAAGAGCTCTGCTTGAGGCCCGCCTTTCTTCCTTTTTAACCCGAGATGCTCGAACGCCAGGCGTGTGGCCAGGCGGCCGCGGGGAGTCCTGTCCAGGAAACCGAGCTGCAGGAGGTATGGTTCATAGACCTCCATAATGGTGTCCGGGTCCTCGCCTACAGAGGCGGCGAGGGTGTCCAGGCCCACCGGCCCGCCATCGAACTTCCCTATGATAGTGTTCAATACCTTGTGGTCCACCTCGTCAAGCCCCAGCGCGTCCACCTCCAGCCATGATATGGCTTTCATAGCGACGGCATGGGTGATTACGCCGCTGGCTTTCACCTGGGCGTAGTCTCGCACACTTTTGAGTAGCCGGTTGGCCACCCGCGGCGTGCCCCGGGCCCGGCGGGCGATCTCATCCAATCCCTCGGGGTCTGCCTTCACTTTCATTATGCGGGCCGACCTTTTCAGGATGGAGCCGATGGCCTCCTTGGGGTAGTAGTCAAGGCGGTAGACGGCGCCGAAGCGGTCGCGCAGGGGTGGGCTGAGGAGTGCGAAGCGGGTGGTGGCGCCGATGAGGGTGAAACGAGGCAGCGACAGACGCAGGCTGCGGGCCCCGGCGCCCTTGCCGATAACGATGTCCAATGCGAACTCCTCCATAGCCGGGTAGAGGACCTCTTCCACCGTTTTTCCCAGGCGGTGAATCTCGTCGATGAACAGGATGTCATCCTGGCG
Organism: Dehalococcoidia bacterium; assembly: GCA_016844565.1. Taxonomy (GTDB): domain Bacteria; phylum Chloroflexota; class Dehalococcoidia; order JAENJB01; family JAENJB01; genus JAENJB01. The sequence continues at coordinate 947 of JAENJB010000162.1, read as the reverse complement.
CAGGTTGGTGAGGATGGCTGCCAGGTCGCCGGGCCGTTCCACGGCCGGGCCCGAGGTGACTTTGATGTTCACCCCCATCTCGCTGGCGATGATATAGGCCATGGTGGTCTTGCCCAGCCCGGGTGGGCCGTAGAGCATGAGGTGGTCGAGGGTCTCTCCTCTGCCTTTGGCGGCGGTGATGGATATCCTCAGGCTCTCCTTTATCTTGTCCTGGCCGACGAAGTCGGCGAAGCTCTTCGGCCTGAGGCTGGTATCAAGCTGAGCGTCTTCGCTGCCGACTGCGCCCGAGACCAACCGTTCGCCCTTCGATGGGCTCAGTGCGGGCTCTTTCTTATCTGGCATGATTCCTCTCGTGCGGGAAGGATTGCTTGCGCTCAATTATAACTTAATGGCACGCTGATTGTTTAGACAGCGGTCCCATATTGAAGTCGCCTTGCACCCGTCCACCCCACCTGTCATTGCGAGACCCGATGAAATCGGGGCGAAGCAATCTCATCACCGCCGTTAGGAGATTGCTTCGTCCTTCAGCCGAAGGACTCGCAATGACAGAGACCGGGAGGATGGCGAATTGCTGAACGTCGCCGGCCATTCCTGCTTGACAACCAGAATGTCATATTCTACTCTTCCCCGCATCACGGGGATGTTTCAAAGATTACTGTCCATGTAAGGGGGTGAAGATGTCCGACGACCTGAGAGACTTCATCAAGAAAGTTGAACAGATCGGGGAGTGCCGGATAGTGGAGGGAGCCGATTGGAACGAAGAGATAGGAGATATCCTACAGGCGGCCGCCGCTACTCCCGGTTCGCCCATGATGGTGTTCGATGCCATCAAGGGTTATCCGCCCGGGTTTCGCGTGGTGACCAACATTTTCACCTCCCCGAGACGGTATGCCCTGGCCATGGGACTGGAGAAGGATGTTACCGCGAAAGGACTGGTGGAGCACTGG
>JAENJB010000161.1 GCA_016844565.1 Dehalococcoidia bacterium | reverse complement strand
ACCTCATTCTGAGCTAAGAATAGCAAAGTCGCCGCTCTGATGGAAGGGACTAACTTCTAGAACTGTATCCAACCGTATTTGCTCAGGAGTCTTTCCCTATGCCCCATCAGGCACGGGATGGCAAAGAATACTACTCGGCGGCAGAGTGTCGGGCCATCGTTGAGTTGGCCATAGATTCTTCTAAACGGCTCGCCGTCTTGGTGGAGCGCAGTGCCTGCCTCCGACATCTTTCCGGAGCCCAGCGAAGGCGCTCCCTCGGCACTTGCCCTGGCTGCCCAAAAGTAGACTACTCAGATAGTCTATGAGTAGCTAGGAAAACGGGCTTGGTGCGTATCAGGCCGCACATGATTCCCCGGATAATGGAAGTGAGCAAAATCCTCAAGCTAAAGCAGTGCAAACAGAAGGACGTCCGATGATAAACCTGAGCGATTAGTGAATACGGTAAATAACCGAACCTTCTGCGATAGTATTCACCCTTGCTGATTTCTCCCCCGGTGGCCCGGGTTTTGGTGACCCCTCAGCGCCACCACCCATTCCCTTATGCCCTCGTCTGTTCTGTACCTTGACTGGTCGTAATGATCGTAGTGCACGATATCGCTGAGCTCCCTCCGTCGCAACGGTGTGGGCTGATATGCCGGGAAGCCAATGGGCACGAAGCTGAGTATCCGAAATACTTCCGGAATGCCCAGGATGTCCTTTAAGTCCCTTTCGACGATACGTGACACACTCACCCACTGAGCGCCAAGTCCCAGGGCAGCAGCGGCCAGATGTATGAGTTGAGTGACATTACCCAGGTTCATGTAGAACGTGGAATCCGGGTCGCTGCACAGGAAGCGGGCAATTACCGTGCTTGCCAGCAATGTCCTGGGGTCACCGCAGACCACGATGATGACCGGAGCCTCAGCAAGGCCGGGCCGCCCAGTAGCATGTCCCAGCAAGGGATGCCTCATCTCTTCAACCTTGATTTGCTCCATGATTTGACTTCTTACCATGTGGTGCTCGCTGTAAGCGCCTGCGATCCTGCCTATCTTCTCTCGATCTCTGACCACCACGAATTCCCATGGTTGCGCGTGCCCTCCCGACATAGCAAATCGGGCTGCCTCAAGTATCTTAGTCACTTGCTCATCGGGCACGGGGTCAGGCTTGAATCGGCGTATGCTTCGCCTCCTCTTCACCAGGTCCGAAAAACTGTCAATGTCCATTGTCTACCTCCATAGGCCGCTCAGTCACATCTGCAACGCTTCACTATCGGAGGATGCCACCCTGAGTACCACCTGTCTATTTCCGGCGCTTTGCTTTCTTCTCATCACCGCCTGGTCTGATGTGACTGGCCACCTCTTCGGGGTCCCGGCAGAACGCCAGGACAGTCTCGCCACTGATCTCACCTCGAAGATAGAGGTCGACCAGCGATTCGTCCATGGAGATCATGCCCTCCTTGCGATGGGTACGGATGGCGTTGGGCAACTGGTGTATCTTCCCATCACGGATCATGGCCTTGATAGCCGGATTGGCTATCATCATCTCCACCGCAGCGACGCGCCCCAACCCATCGGCTCTGGGGACGAGCAACTGACAAGCGATAGCCACCAGAAGGGAAGCCAGTCTAGTCAGCGCCAGTTGACGCTCCTCCACAGGGAACATGTCCACTATACGTTCAACGGCCTGGTAGGCACTCGGGGCCTGACCGGTCGACAGTATGAGATGCCCGGCCTCGGCCGCCGAGAGCACCGCCGCGGCGGTGTCAGCATCCCTCATCTCCCCCACAAGGATGACGTCGGGGTTCTGCCTCAGGCTGTGTTTCAGTGCCCGTGCGAACGAGCGGGTGTGGGTGCCCAATTGCCTCTGAGTCACCGCGGCTTTCACGCCCGTGTGGACATACTCTATCGGGTCCTCTATAGTGATCACGTGGCGGCCTACATGGGTGTTCAGGTGGTGCACCATCGCTGCCAGTGTGGTGCTCTTACCGCTACCGGTCGGCCCGGAAACAAAAACCAGGCCTCTTGGCTCCATCACCAGTTCTTCGTATTTCCGCGGCAACTGCAGCTCACGTATAGTCGGAATCTTCGCCGGCAACAGCCTTATGGCCAGGCTGATGCCGTTCAGCTGGAGGGCAACGTTGCAGCGAAGCCGAATGCCGCTGGACAACGAATAGCCGAAGTCCAGCTCCATCTCCTCTTCGAAGACTTTCCTCTCGGCAACGGTGGCCAACTGGCTAAGGGCCTCCTCGACGTCCCGGGCCGAGAGAAGTTCGTGGCCCTCGAGAGGTTGGACGGCGCCATTAATACGCACCAGCGGCGGGGCGCCGACTACAAGGAACAGGTCAGTCGCCTTTCCTGCCACAGCCGCATCGGTCAGTTGGAGAACTTCCATTTGTTACCTCCAGGGCTTCAAGTCTGAAAGTCTAGGGTCGCGAAAGTGGAGGCCACGGAGCGATCTGGCATTCTTGCCCCTATATTCGCGACGGGGCGCTGCCAGCGGTGACCGAGCACTCGCGTTGTCATTTTGCTGCTGTCACGTCTCTTTGTCAAGCTCAGAGCATGCCGGGAGTGTGAGGCAGGTTCCCAAGGCGTGCACCGAACGGATGATTCGCGACATTGGGCTCCCCAGTCATGTTGCGCCCCGGAGATGGCATTATTATGCTGTCTGTGGTCTTCGTCCACCGGCGCTTGACCCGGCAGAGCAAATCACTTAAACTCTGCGCTGAAACTTCTCTGATTTCTCATGGCAAGGTTTGGAACGCACCCTTTAACCTACCATCTCCTTACCATGGCGTACTCCTACGAAGTAAAAATCGCTATCCGGCAGCATTATCAGATTGATTACGCGGGCTCATGGGGAGGGCTTTAGAGATGTCAGTCTTAGCATTGGTGGTTAAATGCAAAAAGTGTGGTTTTGAAATAAGGTCTGATTGGAAATTTTGTCCCAGTTGTGCCGCTCCTATTGTCTGTACCGACAAGTATAATGTCTTGTCAGCAAGAAAGAAGCCAAAGCAGACAGACACGGGTACGACTGGCCGGCCAGTGCACAGGGTGAGCAAATGACGTCATCGGCGATGGCTCCAATCATGAATGCGCTACCTCAGCCTTTTATACACCAGGGGTGATGTCTTGAACAGGCAGCGACGATGAGAGCCAGAACTATCAGGCAATCCGTAACTATTAAAGCAATACCTCACGAAGTATACGAGGCTTTAATGGACTCGCGGAAGCACGCCAAGTTCACCGGCGATAGCGCCACCATCAGCCGCGAGATTGGCGGCAAGTTCACCGCCTACGGCGACTACGCCGAGGGAATCAACCTTGAACTCGTGCCGGACAAGAAGGTCGTGCAGTCGTGGCGGGGCAGCGACTGGCCGGAAGGCCATTATTCCA
>JAENJB010000160.1 GCA_016844565.1 Dehalococcoidia bacterium | reverse complement strand
CAGGCCGATTTTCTCGCCGGCATGATAATGCTGATGGCTTTTGCCACGCCGCTATCGGGCTATATGGCGGGCAGGCTGGGACGGCGCCGGCTGCTGATAATCGTGGGGATGCTCGGGGTGATGGTCACCATGGCGCTGGTGCCCGCCGTGAACGGGCCGTCACTGGTGGCGCTGCTGGTGGTCCTTGGTCTCTTCACCGCCCTGGCCCCACCCTCTATTTTTGCCCTTCCGCCAGACCTGATCGGGCATGAGAACGCGGGGCTGGGGTTTGGTGTGCTCAACACCGGGCTCAACATCGGTGTGGTCCTCGGGCCATTCATCGTGGGGCAGGCGCTGGACATCACCCACAGCGAGATGGTGGTCTTCCTCATCATGGCCTTCTTCGGAGGGGTGGCGGCTCTGTTTGCTTTCCTACTGAAGGCCAAATAAAGCAGGTTTGTCTCATCAGTCAGGTTACTTGCTCTTATACCTGCCCATGATGAACTGACCGGCTGCGAACAGCCCGATAGCGAATGTTCCCAGGGAGAAGATGCCCACAGAGAAGAGTCCCAGGGAGAAAACCCCGATGGAGAAAACTCCGATAGAGTAGATACCTACCGAGAATATGCCGGCGGAGAAAACCCCTGAGGACCAGATGCCTTCGGCGAACCAGGCTTGTGACCTGTCCTCTGCCTGGGCCACATCTCTACCCGTCACGCCGAGCACTATGCCTACAATGATGAGAAGTATCGCCAGGCCCCATCCCACTATCTTCCAGAGCTTCTTGTTCTGCATGGCGCCCTCCTTTTCCTCTGCCTCAATTATACAACCCCATGCAACCCCCTTTCGAGGATAAGGTTCTGTCAATACCCGTGAATCTATATTTGCGTCGGTGCTTTTGAAAGGGCTATAATCCCATTGAGATAATGCTATAATGTCTCAATCCAACAAGGAGGTTGAAGTGACATGCTAGCTAAGCTGACCAGTGGTGGACAGGTGTCTCTCCCGAAGGAGATCAGAGCCAGGACTAATATGCAGCCCGGCGATTTCGTCGAGGTCAAGCTCGATGAGGAAGGGCACATCGTGCTCATCCCGAAGAAGCTGGTTGATGCTAGCCAGGCCTATTTCTGGACTGAAGAGTGGCAGAAGGGAGAGCACAATGCGGACGCGGATATTAAGGCTGGCCGGGTGAAGAGGTTCAAGTCAGCTGCAGAGGCGGTGAAGTATCTTGAGGCCAAGTCCTAGCTATGGAGTTCCTCTTCACCGAGCAGTTTGAGCAAGCGTATGAGAAACTCACTGGTTTCGAGAAGCAAGGTGTTCGCAAGGCGCTTACTCTGTTGGGAGGCAATCCACGACATCCTGGACTCCGCATCAAGAAAATGCAGCGCATGAAGGATATCTGGGAGGCTCGCCTGTCCAGGAGAATGCGGATGACCTTCGAGATGAGCGGAGGGTTCATTGTACTGCGCAATGTCGGCGAGCATGACAAGGTCTTGAAGAAACCGTGACCACCGTTGCCATTGAGACCCTGGGCTGCAAGCTGAACCAGGCGGAGAGCGAGGCCCTGGCCAGGGAGCTACTGGCTGCGGGCTTCCAGATGGTGTCGCCCGGCGACGGCGCTGATGTCTATGTCGTGAACACCTGCACCGTCACCCATGTGGCCGACCGCAAAGCGAGGCACCTGCTGCGCCTGGCCAGACGGCGCAACCCGCGGTCCCTTATCGTGGCGGCTGGCTGCTACGCCGAGCGCGCACCGGCGGAGATGGAACGAATGGAGGGCGTCGACCTGGTGGTGGGCGCTGACAAGACGTCAGTAGTTGGTCACCTGACCTCTCGCACCCTGGGGTTGGCGGGAGTCCCCCTCTCTCTAGCTATCCCCCTCCAGGGGGGAGAGGACAGAACCCCGGATTGCTTCGTCCCGATGGAGTCGGGACTCGCAATGGCACAAGAGGAGGGGTTTCGCCCATCGAGGACCGTGTTCCGCACCCGCAGCCAGGTAAAGGTGCAGGACGGCTGCGACGCTTTCTGCGCCTACTGCATCGTGCCCCACGTACGCGGCCGCGAGCGCAGCATCCCGCCGGACCGGGTAGTGGGGGAGGTGAAGAGCAGGATTGACGAGGGCTACCGGGAGGTGGTACTCACCGGTACCAGGGTCGGCTCGTATCGCCATAATGGAACGGTGCTCCAGGGGCTGGTGGAGCGTATTCTTTCCGAGACCGGCGTGGCCAGGCTACGTCTTTCCTCGCTGCAACCCCGCGAGCTGACTCCGGGTCTGCTCGCCCTCTGGTCCAACCCCCGCCTCTGCCGCCATTTCCACCTCGCCCTCCAGAGCGGCAGTGGCGAGACTCTGAAAAGGATGGCGCGTGAGTATTCACTGCAGGAATACCGGGAGGCCGTTGCCCGCATACGGGCCTCGGTGCCAGGTGTAGCCATAACCACTGACGTCATCGTCGGTTTTCCCGGTGAGACGGACGGGGAGTTCGAGGAGAGCTACCGCTTCTGCGAGGAGATGGACTTCGCCGGTATCCATACCTTCCCTTATTCAGTGCGCTCGGGCACCGCTGCGGCGGAGATGCCCGGCCAGGTGGCTGAGCTGGTCAAGAGGGAGCGCAAGGAGATGATGCTCCGGCTGGCCAGGGAAAGCGCCAGGGGTTTTCGTGAGATGTTCATCGGGGAGCGGGCGGAGGTGCTCTGGGAGGGGGAAGACGAAGGTCTTCTGACCGGCCTGACCGATAACTACATCAGGGTGCTGGCTCCTGCCCGGTCGCCCATGGTCAATGAGATACTGCTGGTGAGGCTGGTGTCGCAGGGCGAGGGCCACCTGCTGGGGTCCGCCTGATCTGTGCCCCCAACGCGACTGCGGGCACGGCATCCCGCGATGTGACGGCGGGACCTCGCCGTGCCCCTACTACCGTGTCACTCTGAGCATCGGCGAAGAGTCCGCCCCGTGGGGTGAGGTGGTGGATTCTTCGGTCGCTACGCTCCCTCAGAATGACAGAAGCCTCTCTACGGCCCGAGCATGCCGTCGGGGTTGTACCGGGTCACCATCTCCTGGTACACGGGCAGGAGCCTTTGGGCGTAGAGTTTCTCCAGCTTGTCGAGAAGCTCTGCCGGGTCGTTGTCGTACACCACGACGGAGCCGGTGTCTTTCTTGATGAAGGAGATGATGGTTTCCAGATGTTCCGTTAGCCCGCCGGTGGTCAAGAGGACGCCGATGATCTTGGACTCATCGTATGCTATTGCGAACTCGCCCAGGGTGCCGGAACGTCCGCCGGCGAAGATGACCACGTCGCAGGAGCGGATGTTCTCTATCTCGCGGCCCATCAGGCCGCTTCCGGTGTAGATGATGGCATCGTAGCCCATGGTCGGGGACTGGTAGTCTACGATGTGCTGTT
>JAENJB010000159.1 GCA_016844565.1 Dehalococcoidia bacterium | reverse complement strand
TAGGTCTGGTCCTTCAATGTGTCTCTGGCCCTGAGAAGGCGGTAGCCTTGTGGAGTCCGTTCGATTCTGGCGTAGTGGCCGGTGGCCAGTTGGGCGTCGAGGCTGAGCGCCTTCTCCAGGAGGAGGCGGAACTTCAGGTGCTGATTGCAGGCAATGCAGGGGTTGGGGGTGAGGCCACGGGAATACTCGGCGCAGAAATAGTCGACGACGTGGTCCTGGAAGGCCTGTTGCAGGTTCGTATCTTCACACCACAGGTGCATGGATATGCCGATGACCTCGCACCCCTGCCTCTGGAGCATGGCAGCCGCCACGGCGGAATCAACCCCGCCGCTAAGGGCAACAACGATTCGCCTGTTGTTCATTGGTTTCGGCGTATTCTACGATTTAGCTCTCTCCATACTCAAGTCAAGGGAGGTTCTTTCTGTCACTGCGAGGAGAGTAGCGACGAAGCAATCCCAAAGCCTGTACTCTCTGGAAGCGCGTTTGAGATTGCTTCGCTTCGCTCGCAATGACAGCCTTGTAGTTCGTTTATGATAGAATACCGGCGCCAATGACGAAAGAATCAGCCGTCAGAATTGTGAACACCTCAGTCCAACTGGCCCCTGGTAACCGGCGTGGTCTTCTGCTGAAGAACCCGGTTGTGACCGCTGCCGGCACCTGCGGATATGGCATCGAGATAGCGGACTACGTCGATGTCGAGCGGTTGGGCGCCATAGTCTGCAAGGGGACAACCCTTCATCCCAGGGATGGAAACCCTCAGCCTCGCCTGGCGGAGACAGCCTCGGGCCTGCTCAACTCCATTGGCTTGCAGAATATCGGCGTAGAGGCCCTGGCCCGGGACAAGGCACCGGTGTGGGCTGGGTGGCAGGTGCCGGTCATCGTCAACATCGCGGGTGAGAGCCTGACGGAATACGCCCGGATAGCCCGGCGGCTGGATGACGTGCCCGGGATCAGCGGCATCGAAGTCAATATCAGTTGCCCCAACGTGAGTGGTGGCGGCATGGAGTTTGGCACCGAACCACGGCTGGCGGCATGTGTTACAGCGAGTGTGAGAAAGGCGACTTCTCTGCCTCTCCTTGTGAAGCTGAGTCCGAACGTCAAGGATATTGCGGCCATCGCCAGGGCGGTAGTTGACGCCGGCGCGGATGCCCTGACCCTCACCAACACTTTCAAAGGCATGGCCATTGACCTCAAGGGACGCCGGCCGGTGCTGGGCAATGTGGCCGGCGGGCTCTCAGGGCCGGCGATAAAGCCGATGGCGCTCTACATGGTGTACCGGGTGGCCGCGGCCGTCACGGTACCCATCATTGGCTGCGGGGGAATAGCGAACGCAGGGGATGCCCTGGAGTTCATAGTGGCTGGCGCCAGGGCTGTTCAAATAGGCACGGCCGCTCTCAGCAATCCTGGGGTGTTCATGGAAGTCGTCGAGGGGATAGAGCGGTTCCTGAAAGGGGAGAAGATCGCCGACATCAATGCCCTCGTTGGTGTGGCGCGGGGAAGCTAGTCCTCAGTCACCATCCGGGTGATGAAGTCCTCAATCTCCCGGGTGAGGGTCCCGGGCCCGAAGACAGCCCTGATTCCCATGTCATTCAAGGCTCGCACATCTTCTTCCGGGATGATGCCGCCGACCAGCACAGGAACGTTCCTGAGTCCCTTTGATCCCAGGTGCTCCATTATCCGGGGGCAGAGCTCCAGGTGGGCGCCGGACAGTATGCTCAGGCCGATGACGTCGACCCTTCCCTCAAAGGCCGCTTCGGCTATCATCTCCGGGGTCTGGCGTATCCCTGTGTAGAAGACCTGCATTCCGGCATCATGAAGCGCCCTGGCAACCACCTTGGCCCCGCGGTCATGCCCATCCAGGCCAGGCTTGGCCACCAGAACGCGTATTTTTCTTCCCTTGACCATAACCTTCTGGCCTGACGTTTAGTCCTTGGTTACAGCACTCCTTGTACGATAAAAGAATTCCTCTCCCTCGACGGGAGAGGCTAGGTGAGGGTGAAATCTCAGCCTAAGCTAAAGCCCCCTCTCTCTAGTTCTCCTCCTCAAGGGGGGAGAGGATAGTCTGGCTTTCTGTGCACGCAGCCACTAGACCTTCTGGACCAGCTCAAAGAGGATGCCCTTCGTCGCCTTGGGATGCACGAACCCTACCTTCCCAGCAGTTCCGGGTTTTCCTTTCCGGTCGATAAGGGCGATTCCCTGGCTCTCCAGTCTCGCCAGTTCCGCGTCTATGTCACTTGTTTCCAGGGAAATGTGGTGCACCCCTTCACCCCGCGTGGCCAGGAACCTGGCCACGCCTCCGTTCGGATCGGTGGGTTCGAAGAACTCGATGGCGGTATCGCCGACCATGACGAATGCTGTCCTCACCCCCTGGTCGGGTACCGTCTCGATGTGCTGGGCCTTGAAGCCGAATGCTTCGCCGAAGAACTTCAGAGTGTCGTCCACGCTCTTCACCACTATCCCAACATGGTTGACGCGTTTTATCATCTTTGCCCTCCTTGCCGGTCAGTCTGTCATTGCTAGCCCTTCGCCGAGGGCTCAGAGCCTGCCCTGAGTTGCCGAAGGAATAAACTCCGCGAAGCGATCTCCAGTCGCTCGCCAAACAGTCGCATCAGAAAGCCGCTCGTTCCTTCTGGGTGCCCAGGACCCGGCGTAGCGTATCGCTAATCTCGCCCAGCGTGCAGTAGGCCTCCACGCAGTCGAGGATGGGAGGCATGAGGTTGTCAGGACCACGGGCGGCCTCGCCCAGCCGATGCAATGTGGCGGCCGCCCGGTCATAGTCTCTCTGCTGCTTGACCTGGTGCAGGCGGTCCAGCTGTCTCGATGTCTGGGTGGGGTCGATGCGCTGGAGTCTCGGGGTCGTGGTTCGGGCGGAGGTAAACTTGTTCATGCCGACGATGGTGCGCTGGCCGCTTTCCACCTGCTTCTGGCACAAATAGGCGCTGTCTTCAATCTCCCGCTGCTGAAAGCCGTCCTCGATGGCCCTCACCGCCCCGCCGAGCTTGTCTATGCGATCGATGTATTCGCCGGTCTCCCTTTCCATCTTTCGGGTCAGGTGTTCCAGGTAGTAGGAACCACCCAGCGGGTCGGCGGCGCCTGTCACACCGCTCTCGAAGGCGACGACCTGCTGCGTGCGCAGGGCGATGGTGACGGCTTCCTCGCTCGGCGTGGCATAGGCTTCATCGTAGGAGTCGGTGTGCAGTGACTGGGTGCCGCCCAGAACGGCGGCCAGTGCCTGGAGGGCGGTACGGACGATGTTGTTCAGTGGCTGCTGAGCAGTGAGGGTGCAGCCGGCTGTCTGAGTGTGGAAGCGGAGCATGCAGGAGCGTTCGTCCTCGGCCTTGAACCTTTCCCTCATTATCCGGGCCCAGAGGCGGCGGGCCGCCCGGAACTTGGCAATCTCCTCGAAGAAATCGTTGTGGCAACAGAAGAAGAAGGAGAGCCTCGGCGCAAAGGAGGCGAGGTCGAGGCCGGCGTCGAGGGCCGCCTGGACATAGGCGATGCCGTTGGCCAGCGTGAAGGCGAGCTCCTGGGAGGCGGTGGCGCCCGCCTCCCTCATGTGGTAGCCGCTGATGCTGATGACATTCCAGCGCGGCGCCGAATCGTGACAGTATTTGAAGATGTCGAAGATGTCGGTCGCCAGGCGCATAGAGGGTTGCGGGGGAAAGATGTAGGTGCCGCGGGCAATGTACTCCTTGAGAATATCGTTCTGGATAGTGCCTTCGAGGTTGGATATGGTCGCGTTCTGTTTCCTGGCGGTGGCAACATACATTGCCAGCAAAATGGGAGCTGTGGAGTTGATGGTCATTGATATGCTGACCTTCTCGAGTGGTATCTGGTCAAAGAGGGTTTCCATGTCCTTGAGAGTGCTGACGGGGACGCCGACCTTGCCGACCTCGGCGGCTGCCAGCGGGTGGTCGGAATCATAGCCGATCTGGGTGGGCAGGTCGAAGGCGACGCTCAAGCCTGCCTGTCCTTGTTCGAGGAGATAGCGGTAACGCCGGTTGGACTCTTCGGCGGAGGCGAAGCCGGCATACTGGCGCATGGTCCAGAGCCGGCCGCGGTACATGGTGGGATGGATGCCGCGCGTGAAGGGATACTTGCCAGGATGACCTAGCTCGCCCTGGTAGTCGAAGTCAGGCAGGTCACCGGGAGTGAAACAGTCCGGCATCGGCTCTCCCTATTAGTGCCTTCATCGCGTGCTGGTGAGAGGCTACCTGATGACGAAAGGTATGACTATTGCCACGAGACCGGTGAAGACAACGGCCAGCATGAACAGATTGTACCTGATGGTGTAATCAGCAAGAAGTGACGCGTCGTAGTAACCCTCGACCCCCTGGTCCTTGTACATTCTCAGAAGGCCGGTCAGTAGCTTCTTCCGCATCTGCCTGCCTCTTAGCAACCCGATCTCGGACACGAAGTTCACTATCACTATGAGGGCGACGACAGTGAACATGACGACGGTAGCGGTACCCTGGTTTCCCGAAGACGCAACTCCCGAGTTGACGCCCAGGGTAATAAGGTTAAGCATGATCGCCGCCAGGACAAAGATGGTGTCGGTGCGCGAATTGCTATTCAGCTCATTGATGATGTGTTCGTGTACGCGCTCAATCATCTGTTCTCCTTAGCCCACCCTCTGAAGACGGTTTCTGCTTCCCGTCCGTCAGTCGAGCCAGTCGTATCGGGCCCTTAACTATACTACACTGCGGGCATTTATGAAAAATTGAGATTTGGTGGGGGGTAACCCGGCATGGTACAATTCATCAAGGCGTCTCATCTAGGCCTGGCGTTGGTGATGCGCGAGGCCCGGCGGCCGCCAGGAATACCGGGAAGAAAAGGACAGGAGAGCAAAGAGATGACTTATAAAGCCAGGGACTACAACAATCTACTGGGGATGCAGGGTTTGAGCGAAACCTTGCTCAAGAACCATTTCACTCTGTACCAGGGCTATGTCAACAACACCAACAAGCTCGTGGACCTGCTGAACGCCAAGGCTAAAGATGCCACCAACCCGGAGTTCGCGGAGTTGAAGCGCCGTTTCGGTTTCGAATTCAACGGCATGCGCCTCCACGAGTACTACTTCGACAATCTGGGCGGGAAAACAGCTGTGGACAAATCAGGCGCTCTGGCAAGGAAACTGGCCGAGGCCTGCGGCAGCTACGAGGCATGGGAACAGGACTTCAGGGCCACCGGCGCCATGCGAGGCATCGGCTGGGTGGTCCTCTACCAGGACAGTGTGGCGGGCCGGCTCTTCAATGAGTGGATAAATGAGCACGAGGTCGGCCATCTCGCCGGCTGTCGGCCCATTCTGGTGATGGACGTCTTTGAGCATGCCTACATGACCGACTACGGCCTGAAAAGAGCCGACTACATCGAGACCTTCTTCAAGAATATCAATTGGGAGGCAGCCGGCAAGCGCCTGGGCTAAGGTGGGGGCCAGGCCCTGTGATTGCGAGTAGCGAAGCGAAGTCCCGACTAAGCGGGACCATGTCCCGATCATATCGGGGCTCGCAATGACAGACTTCCGTTAATGAAACCCCTTATCTAAGAAGCGGGGGTAATATGTGCTGGAACTGTGTCTGCATGATGCCCGAGGCTGACATGGGCAGCAAGGATGATATCACCACGGAAAGCCTGCGCATGGCGGGCAAGACGGTGTGCTCTCTTCCGCAGCCTCCGCCGGTGACCACTGATATGCTCTTCTATGCGATCCGCTTCTTCATCGAAGGCCCCCGTTCCGGGAGAGAATCACATTGAGCAGTCCTCGGTTCAGAATGAACGTACCACAGCTAATATTCCCACAATAATCAGCCATACGCCGATTATGGTGGTTATGAACCTCGGCCATACGAGGATGATTATGCCGAGGATAAGTGTAATGATGCCGCCAATGAGCCCGCCGACACCGGCCAATCCGCCAAACATTTTGACACCTCCTTACAAGCTTATTCGCCAATGGGTAAAATAGAGCTTTTCACCCCGCATTTCGTCTTGTGCGATTTGTCTTCGACTGCGTTGACCAACTTATCACAACGCGAGGCACAGTTCAATTAAACTTGTCGTGAGCCCGTGCCCCGGTGGCGCTCGGGTTGAGAAGGCGATGGTTGTGTGGGCCGGCAACAAACCTGGAAACGCGCCTACCCGCGTTCCAGCATCTCCTTGAGCGGCGTCCAGTAGTAGTCGCGCCAGCCCTGGCTTATGTCGTCATAGAACTCTTCGGGGACCCCGGCCTGGGTGAAGGTAAGACGGGTGCCACCGCTGACCTCCTTCAATGAGAAAGTGACCCTGGAATAATGGCCTTCCG
>JAENJB010000158.1 GCA_016844565.1 Dehalococcoidia bacterium | reverse complement strand
TCGGATTAGCATCAACATGGCGGTGCTCCCCTGCAACTGGAAGGGAGTGAAAGTCAATGTGCTCGACACTCCCGGCTATGCGGATTTCGTTGGCGAGGTCAGGGCCGGGCTGAGGGTGTGTGACAGCGCCGTTGTAGTGGTCAGCGCCCCGTCCGGCGTGGAGGTAGGGACTGAGAGGGTGTGGAACTATGCAGAGGAAGCCCGGCTGCCGCGATTCGTTTTCGTAAACAAGATGGACCGGGAGAGCACCGATTTTCAGCGCGCCATGGATAACATTCAGGCCAAGCTGGGAAAACAATGCGTCGCGATTCAGGTTCCGCTGATTGCGCAGGGCGCTTTTCAAGGAGTCGTGGACCTGCTCACCATGAAGGCTTGCCTTGGTGCCAAGGGGAATGAGGCTGATATTCCAGAGGGATTTGGAGCGATGGCGACCCGCTGGAAGGAGAAGCTGGTCGAGTCGGTGGCCGAGCTGGATGAAGAGCTCATTGTTAAGTACCTGGACGGCAAAGAAGTCACTGCCGCTGAGATAGAGAAGGGCCTGCGGCGGGCCACCCTCGCTGGGAAGCTTGTCCCGGTGCTGGTCGGTTCCGGCCTCCAGAATGTGGGCACGGTCTCTCTGCTTGACGCCATAACGAAGTATCTTCCCGCACCCGGGGAGCTAGGCAGGGACACTGCCACTAATCCTGTCACCAAGGCAGAGGAGAAGCTGGAGTGCAATCCCGCTTCGCCGCTCGCGGCGCTGGTGTTCAAGACCAGCGCCGATCCCTACGTTGGGAAACTCACCTACTTCCGCGTTTACTCCGGCACCATGAGCAGTAACTCCCAGGTGTGGAACTGTAGCAAGAGCAGCGCCGAGAGGATTGGACAGCTTTATTCTCTGCATGGCAAGACTCAGGAGGCGGTGGCCCAGGTCGGTCCCGGAGATATAGGCGCAGTGGCCAAGCTGACCGCCAAGTCCACAGGGGACACTCTCTGTCAGAAGGAGCGGCCGCTAACGCTGGCGAAGATCGCCTTCCCGTCCACATCTTATAGTGTGTCGGTGCAGCCCAAGACAAAGGCGGACCTGGAAAAGCTGAGTACGGTGTTGCCGCGCCTCACTGAGGAGGACCCTACCCTGGAGGTGAAGAGAGAAGCGGTGACCAATGAGATCCTGCTGGCGGGCCTCGGCGACGTGCATGTGGAGGTGGCCGCCGAGAAGATGGCTCGGAAATTCGGGGTAGAGGTCAAGCTGGAGCTGCCGAAGGTGCCTTATACCGAGACTATCACCGCTCCTGTGAAGGTGGAATATAAGCACAAGAAGCAGACCGGCGGCCACGGGCAATACGGCCACGTTTTCCTGGCGATGGAACCTAGGGTGCGAGGCAGAGGCAACGAGTTCGCCGAAAAGATTGTGGGAGGCGCCGTGCCGAGAAACTACGTCCCGGCGGTAGAAAAGGGCGTGAACGAGGCTTTCCACGACGGAGTGATGGCGCATTACCCGGTTGCTGATGTGAAGGTAACCCTCTATGATGGCAGCTTCCATGCAGTCGACTCGTCTGAGATGGCGTTCAAACTGGCATCTCTGGGGGCTATGAAGAAGGGTCTTACGGAAGGCAATCCCGTGTTGCTGGAGCCGGTCATGGACGTCACGGTCACGGTGCCGGAGAACTTCACCGGGGACGTGATAGGCGGCCTGAATACGAAACGGGCGCGGGTGCTAGGTATGAACAGGGATGGCGACGTCAGCATCATTGAGGCTCAAGCACCCATGGCCGAGGTCTTGCGCTACGGGACGGACTTGCGATCCATCACTCAGGGCCGGGGAAGCTACACCATGAAATTCAGCCACTACGAAGAGGTGCCGGCCCATCTGGTATCGAAGATTGTGGCGGCTCGTGAGGAAGAGAGAGCCGCTAGGGCTTGACATAACGGATATTGTTTTGGCACTTCGTGCCTCGCAATGACAAATGAGTTGAGTGTAACATCACCGTATGTTCTTGAAGCAATTCGTCAATGAGGGCCTGGGGAACAGTTCCTACTTGCTGGGCTCACTGGAAACCGGTGAGGCAGCAGTCATTGATCCCCAGCGGGATGTGGACATATATGTGAAAGAAGCTCGAAAGGCGGGGCTTCGAATACAGTATGCCCTGGAGACCCACCTTCATGCTGACTTCGTCTCGGGCAGCAGGGAACTGGCGGCAGCCACCGGCGCCAGCATTGGCGTGAGCGCCCAGGCTCATGTCGCCTTCCCTCATATTCCGTTAAAGGAGGGAGACCGTCTGGAGCTCGGAGAAGTAACGCTGGAGGTTCTGGCCACTCCGGGTCATAGTCCTGAGCACATTAGCTTCCTAGTTTACGAACGGGGCAAGAAGAAGCCATCAGCCGTGTTCAGTGGAGGCGCTCTCACGGTGGGAGGTATAGCCCGGACTGACCTTCTCGGGCATGAACATGCTGTTCCCTTAGCTCGCCAGGCCTACCATACCCTTCACGACAAGATTCTCAAATTATCCAGCAGTGTCCAGGTATACCCAACCCACGGCGGAGGCTCTTACTGTGTAGCCACCCAGACAGAAAAACGCATAACCAGTATCGGTCAGGAACGCAGAAACAACCGGCTGCTCAAAGCAACCTCAGCAGGTCAGTTTGTGAAGCTGGCCATGGAAGGGCTGCCCGCTTACCCAACCTATTTTAAGTGGATGCGCCCCATCAACCAGAAAGGGCCACCGGTATTGGGACACCTGCCTGAGTTGGTGTCACTCCTTCCCCCAGATGCAAAACAGAAGATGGAACATGGCGCACTAGTAATAGATGTACGTACTATTCTGGATTTTGCCCGCGGCCACATCCCCGGCGCCTACAATATCGTTTTAAGGGACGCATTTTCTTCCTGGCTAGGATGGGTAGTGCCGCCGAAGCACCCTCTTGTCTTCGTAACCGCAGTCCGACAGTCGCGTGAGGAAATCGTGCGCCAGTGCATTCGCATCGGCTACGACGACCTCGCCGGGTATCTGGAGGGTGGAATGCTGGCCTGGAGAGCATCTGGATATCCCATTGCCACATCGGGCCTGACTACCCCTGAAGCTGTAAGCGAGAAGATTGCCTCCAAGAAGGAGGTGACCGTCCTGGATGTCCGGGAAGAAGAAGAATGGAGGGATGGTCATGTTCCTAATGCAATCCATATCCCCTTAGGAGAGCTCGAAAGCAGGATAAGCGAAATACCCCGCACCTGCCCCGTGTCGGTCACCTGCTCCCATGGCGTGCGCGCTAGCACCGGGGTCAGTATGCTTCAACGCCATGGATTTCAGGAGGTGGAAAATATCGTCGGGGGCTACCATCAAAAGGTGTGGAAATAGTTAGCGGCAGCGAGTACTCTTTCTGTTGATGAAGAAAACAGGAAGGAGGTACTCACCACCGCCATGGGAAA
>JAENJB010000157.1 GCA_016844565.1 Dehalococcoidia bacterium | reverse complement strand
TCTCATGGCTGGCCATCTTCAGCTGGGAATAGCACTTGGCGCAGGCTATAACCAGCGGCCGGCCGGCCTTTTCCGCTTCCTGGAGGTCCAGGGCGGGAAGCGCCAGCCCCAGCCAGGTGTCGAAGGAGTGCGCCGAAGAGGCGCCGCAGCAGGTCCACTTGGCCAGCTCGGTTATCTCGATACCCAGCGCGCGGCACACCAGGAGAGTGGAAACGTCATATTCCCTGGCCGAAGCGTGCAGAGCGCACCCGGGGTAGAAGGAATAGGACTTAGTCACCTGGAGAGGCACCCCATGCCTGCTATGAGAATGTCATCCTGAGGCCCTCCCGACGTGTCGGGAGGCCGAAGGATCCGCCCCTGGTGTTCCAGGAGGGCACGGATTCTTCGTTCTGCTTCGCGAACTCAGAATGACATATCAGACAATCAACCATCCTACCTGGTTTCCTCTTCTCTGAGCGCCCTGACGCGCTCGAATATAGCTCCTATCTCGGCGGTGCCCGGCGCACGCCGGGGCACAAAGGAAATCTTGCCGCGGGGCACCATCTGCAAGAATAGGGGCAAGTCCTGAGTCAGATGTCCGCTCTTCAGATTGTAGAGTCCACCAAGGAGCAACTCATTGACCCGGCCCAGCGCCTTGATATTATCCAGGAATATCTTGTGGAAGAGATCGATCTGTTCTTCCGCCGGCTTGATGCCCTCCCGGACGGCCAGCAGCCTGACCACCTCCATCACCCGGGCGATATCTATCTCGCGCGGGCATCGCGCCGAACAGGTGAGGCAGGACACACAGAACCAGATGGCGTTGCTCTTGAGGGCTTCCTCTTTAAGACCGAGCTGGACGGAGCGTATCACGCGCCGCGGCCCCAGGTCCATGCGGTAGGCTACCGGGCAGCCGGCGGTGCACTTGCCGCACTGGTAGCATCGCGAGACATTCTCTCCGCTCTGCTTCTCCACCCAGGCCCGGAAATCGCTCCGCGCCTGCGGTATTACCTTAAGCTCGGTCGAGGCCACCGGCGCGGCCTGAGATGTGCTCTCTTTGTGCATTCCTAAAAGTGCCTTGTCGAGAAGAGGAAGAGCGAGACTCCGTCTCCACTGAAATAACTAGCTATTATATGCTATCTGGAGCGGCTCTTGCAAAAGGCCCTGACGCGAGGTCGTTTAGCAACCCACCGCCCTTTTCTGTCATTGCGAGGGCCCTTCGCCGAAGGGATAAACTCCGCCCGAAGCAATCTCATACGGTCCTAGGGGCACAGAGATTGCTTCGCCCTCCCGACAAGTCGGGATGGGCTCGCAATGACACAACTGCATTAGTAAACAACCGCCTTGACGCCACCCACCAGAACGTGGTAGAAGTTGCCCAACGCCCGTGGCGAAGGAGGGGCACCATGACTGCGCAGTTACTTAGTCTTCCCGACAAGGTCAGCCCGGCTCACACCGCCCTGGTACTGGTCGACATCCAGAACGACTTCTACAGTGAGAAAGGCTATACCCGCAGGATGCATTGGGAGACCGGCGCCCTGCCGGAGATGCCTTCCATCATACCCCAGCTGCGGCAGTTCGTGGAGAGGGTAAGGAAGACGAAGGTCCGACTGGTCTTCATACAGTTGGTCTATGATGAGAAGCGCTTCTCCGGACCGGAGTTGGCGGTGAGGGAACGGCGCTTCCGCCGCCTGTCCGAAAGGCTGCCGGAAGGCGAAAGAGCGGCATTTTTCCGAAAGACGGAAGGGGCCTTCCCATGCAAGGTGGGCACATGGGGCGCCGACTTCGTGGACAGCGTCCGCCCCACCGCGAACGACTTCGTGGTCGTCAAGACCCAGTACAGCGCCTTCATGGGCACAGAGCTCGACCATCTACTGAAGGCCCAGGGCATCCGGACCACGGTGCTGTGCGGAGGCGCCAGCAACATGTGCCTGGGGACAACAGCCTACGACGGTTTCATGCTGGGCTACTACGTCGTGCTCATGAGAGACCTGTCGACCGGCTGGAGCATCTTCCACGACTCCATACTGGCCAACATCGACCACAATTTCGGCGAGGTTGCCTCCTCCGGCGACCTGCTGGAGATATGGAAGGCCTGAGTCCAATACATGGGGGCCGCAAAACCTGTATGATTGTGCTTGCTCGCCCGCATCCCACGAGGGTTGCTGACGGCAGAGATAATTTCATATGCGAATCGGCATCCTCGAACTGAGAGAGGACCCCTTCATCCGTGACGTTGTGTCCGCGCTGAGCGGCGCGGAGGTGGAATTCCTCTCCTTTCGAGGCGGGGTGTTGCCTTTCCCCCATCAATACCGGGTGGTCCTGGACCGGCTGAGCTACTGTCACGTCTCCCTCAGAGAGCTGATGAAAAGCCTCTCCTTGAGCGGCACCTACATTATCAACAACCCCTTCGCCGCCACGGAGACGAACAAGCTGATCGACCTCATCATCAGCGACCAAATTGGAATCCCCCATCCCAGGACCTTTGTCCTGCCCGGGAAGACGTCGCAGGACGAATGCGGGCAAGTCATCCGGGAGCCTGACTGGGACACAGTTGCTCACGACATCGGCTTCCCCTGTATCGTGAAACCGTTCGACGGTTTTGCATGGAAGGATGTCCGGGTCATTAACTCACTCGAGGAGTTACAGCAGACATACAAGTCTCTCGAATTCCATGAAATCCTGCTGGTCCAACAGTTGATAAGGTATAAGGACTACTACCGCGTTTTCTGCATTAATAAGAAGGACGTACTCCCGATGAAGTGGAACCCCAAACCCCTGGGAGCGGGGGAGTACATCTACTCGGACGAAGCGGAGAATGCGCCCGTCAGGCAGGTGTTGGCAGAGCAGACCATCAGGCTGAATACGGCGCTGGACCTGGATATAAACGCCGTAGAGTGGTGCATCGACGAAGAAGGACGGCCCTGGGTCATCGACGCCTTCAACGAGGTCCCCGAAATAGCGAAAGAGAAGATACCGGTGGTTTACTACAACTGGATAGTGGAGAAGTTCGCCGCCTGCATCCAGGACAAGCTAGACTCGGAGGAGAGGAACAAGACTTTGCTACTCCCCACCGTAGACCCCATCAAGTCCCTCGCCCCATTCTATCCGCCTCCTCACTAGCTTCCTCCGAAAATGTCATCCCTTCGTTCCATGCAGGGCAGGCTCCGAGGCCATCCGCCCGCCTCTGGCGTAAGGCCGAAGCAATGACAGTGCTGTTGTCAAGGCTTAACACGCACCGGAATCCCCGCCACCATGAGATAGATCTCGTCGGCCTTCGCGGCAACTGTCTGGTTAGCCTGTCCGAGCAACTCGCTGTAGACCCGCGCCAGCCGGTTCACCGGCACTATCCCCGCGCCAACCTCGTTGCTAACCACGATGAAGTCAGCAGGAGCCTCTTCCATGCACTGTATCAATGACTCGATTTCGG
>JAENJB010000156.1 GCA_016844565.1 Dehalococcoidia bacterium | reverse complement strand
TACTGAACTGGTTCAGGGCCAAGAAGGCGATCTCAGGCGGTGTTGTCGAGGGCTTCAATAACCGCGCCAAACTGACTACCAGAAAATCGTACGGGTTTCGGACATTCCAAGCTGCTGAAATCGCCCTGTACCATACGCTTGGAGCATTACCGGAGCCGGAAACCACCCATAGATTCTGCTGAGGAGATGAATATTCTAAGCTTTCTCCGATCAGGCTCAGGTGTTCCAGTTGTGGCAAGAGCTTCACCTTCTCCGTGGCCGAACAGAAGATCTTTGCCAAGCGCGACCTTCGACCACCTAAGAGATGCGAAGGGTGCCGGATTTTTAGATGATTGTCTTTCACGCCGGATTCTATAACCGCCGAAGTTTTCTGTGGGGTGAAATGCCTGCGGGACCGGAGGGTTTTCTTAGCAGGCGAGGCGTGCAAAAACGTCTGCAATACGACGCAGGAACTCGGGAACTGCCGGCAGCCCTTAAGAAGGCGGGGCTTAGCTTCACAGCCGACAAGAGACACACCAAGTCGATGATTGCCTGGCTGCCCACGATGGATAACACGGCGGCTGCATCCAGCCCGCTTATCGCCGGGCCTCATGAGTCACGCGCGAAAACCATCATCGCGCCCTGGATGGTCACAGCGCTTCAACTCACCTCGGAACAGGCAGTCGAGATCCTTTGCGCTTGCGTGGGCAAGAAGACGCTCGCTGGGCGACGGCCATGCGCTTCGCGGGGGCGCTCGTGGCGCGGCAGCAATTTCTTCCGGGTGTGGAGGAAATAAGGAGCGCTCACCCTGACCCGAAAGAAGAGGGGAAAGGAATGTATCGCGCCTGTTGGCAGCCGGTCTTTGCCGGGCCTGATGCAGAAGCGCTGGCAAAGCTCGCCAAGATCATGCCGCACGTCTGCCGGGCGTTGACCCTGGAGGCGGTCTTGCCCCCGAGCGCAACCTCGGTGTCCGTACTCTCTACCTTCATAAGTGAGATCGTCGATGACCTCGTCCGCTCTGCCATCGCCCCAGTAAGGGCGAGTTTGAGACCCGCTCCCACACACAAACGCGAGAAGCGGGCCCCTACGTTCCACAGCATTCACGACCAGTGGTTGTATGCCCTTCGGTCGCCTGGTGGGGTTATGGAAGGTGATGCGGTCGAGCTGGGGCGGTTTGCCGCCCAGATTCGTGAGTGGCGACACCCGATGTCCATCTCCACAACCAACCGGTTCCGACTCTGCTTCCGCTTGGAGGAACCTGACGGCAGTGGAGATGAGGGTGGACGGTTCAGCCGTAGTGCGTGGTATGTACGCTACCTGTTGCAAGCCGCCGATGATCCCAGCCTGCTCATCCCGGCACAAGACGCCTGGAGGGCCAAGGGGCAAACCGCGTCGATTCTCAGTCGCGGCGAGTTCGATGCACGAGAATACTTGCTCTCATCTCTAGGGCAGGCAGCGGGCTTCTGCCCGCTCGTAGAGGCCAGCCTGAAAGCAGCTACGCCGGCCGGTTACAAACTGGATGCGACCGGCGCCCACGAATTCCTCACCGAAAAGGCGGCTGTGCTTGAACAGACCGGGTTCGGCATTCTCCTGCCCTCGTGGTGGACACGTAAGGGTACGAAGCAACGTTTGACCGCTCGAGCCAACGTGAAGAGCCCCAAGATGCGGGGAAGCAGTGGCTTATCACTCGACTCGATTGTCCGGTTTGACTGGCAAGTGGCCCTCGGCGACGCGGAGCTCTCTTTCGAAGAGCTGCAAGCGCTGGCGGAACTCAAGGCGCCGCTGGTCAAGGTACGCGGCCAGTGGGTGCAGATGAGCGCCGAGGAAATCCAGGCAGCGCTTGCGCTCTGGAAGAAGGGGGCCACAGGCCAGGCCACGGTGCGCGAGATCGTTCACATGGCGTTGGGCCCAGGGAAGACGAGGGGCGGAATTGCCTTCGAGGGCGTCACCGCGATGGGCTGGGTGGCGGACTTCCTGGCGCAACTGGACGGACGCGCCGTGTTCGAAGAGCTTTCCGCGCCAAAAGGATTCCAGGGAACGCTCCGCCCATACCAAGTGCGGGGCTACTCCTGGCTGGCCTTTCTTCGGCGCTGGGGCCTGGGGGCATGTCTGGCGGACGACATGGGGCTGGGCAAAACCATCCAGGCTCTGGCGCTCATTCAGCGGGATTGGGAATCGAACGGCAAACGGCCGGTGCTGCTCGTCTGCCCTACGTCCGTTGTCGGCAACTGGCAGAAGGAGGCTTCTCGCTTCACGCCCAACCTGCCCGTCATGGTTCACCACGGCGTTCGGCGGACGAGAGGCGCAGCGTTTAAGAAAGAAGCTGAGAAGCAGGCCCTCGTCATCTCCAGCTATGCGCTCCTCCACCGTGATTTAGCAATATTCCAGGGCGTCCCTTGGTCCGGCGTGATCCTCGACGAGGCGCAGAACATCAAGAACCCGGAGACCAAACAGGCGAGGGCCGCGCGGGGCCTCAAAGCAGACTATCGCATCGCGCTCACCGGAACGCCGGTGGAGAACAACATAGGCGATCTGTGGTCCATCTTGGAGTTTCTCAATCTCGGGCTCCTTGGCACGCAGGCCGAGTTCAAGCGCACGTTCTTTGTCCCCATCCAGGCCAACCACGACCCTGAGGCCGTAGGAAGGCTTCGACGCCTGACCGGTCCGTTCATTCTGCGGCGGCTCAAGACCGACAAGGCCATCATCACCGACTTGCCCGAGAAGATGGAGATGAAAGTCTTCTGCACGCTGACCAAGGAGCAGGCATCGCTCTATGCCGCTTTGGTGAGAGAAGCCACTCGCAAGCTGAACTCTGCCGAGGGCATCCAGCGCAGGGGCCTGATTCTGGCGACGCTCTTGAGGCTCAAGCAGGTTTGCAACCATCCGGCGCAATTTCTAGCCGACAACTCCGTGATCCCCGGACGCTCGGGGAAGCTCTCTCGTGTAACCGAAATGCTGGAGGAGACGATCGAGGTCGGCGACCGGGCGCTCGTCTTCTCGCAGTTCGCCGAGATGGGCGAGATCCTCCGGAGACACCTCCAGGAAACGTTCGGGCGCGAGGTGCTCTTCCTGCACGGCGGGGTTCCGAAGACGGCGAGAGACCGCATGGTTGACCGATTCCAGGCTGACGGCGACGGCCCGCGCATCTTCATCCTGTCACTCAAGGCCGGCGGCACGGGCTTAAACCTGACACGGGCCAACCACGTCTTCCACTTTGACCGCTGGTGGAACCCGGCGGTGGAGAACCAGGCGACCGACCGCGCGTTTCGCATTGGCCAGACTAAAAACGTTCAGGTTCATAAGTTCCTCTGTGTAGGGACGCTGGAAGAGAAGATCGATGAGATGATCGAGCGCAAGAAGGAGATCGCTGAGGGAGTGGTCGGGACAGGCGAGGGCTGGCTGACCGAGCTCTCGACTGCCGAGCTCAAGGAAATGTTCACCCTGAGAAAAGAAGCAGTAGGAGAATAGATATGGCCTGGCAACGGTATGGTGATTACGAATACTTTCCACCTTCACGCCCGCGAGAGGCCAAGGGTGGGATCAAGTCCCAGTCCAAGCGCGGCAGGTTCGGGGAAAGCTGGTGGGCCATGCGGTGGATTGGGGTGCTGGAAAGCTTCCATATCAGCGCAAGGTTGGACCGCGGTCGGTCCTACGCCCGCCGCGGCCAGGTGCTTTCCATCTCCATCGAGAAGGGAACAGTCAAGGCAAAGGTGCAGGGGTCTCGGCCCAAGCCTTATGATATCACGATCAAGTTGAAGACCCTCTCGGACGACGGTTGGGGGAGGCTGGCCAAGACTTTATCCCGTCAGGCCATCTTTGCGGCGAAACTACTGGCCGGCGAGATGCCGCAGGAGATCGAGAAGGTGTTCAAAGATGCGGGCCTGTCGCTCTTCCCCGAGAAGCTCACAGAGCTGGGGACGAACTGCTCCTGCCCGGATTGGTCGAACCCCTGCAAGCACATTGCGGCTGTCTATTATCTGTTGGGCGAGGAGTTCGACCGGGACCCGTTCCTGATCTTCAAGCTGCGCGGGATGAACCGGGAAGAGATCGTCGCGCTCTTGGGCAATCGTTACAAACAAACCACCGGAGAGAGGACCCGGAGCAAGTCAACCAGCCTTGCAGATGGAGGGGAAGTTCCCCTGCCGCCCGAACCACTGACTTTGAATGT
>JAENJB010000030.1 GCA_016844565.1 Dehalococcoidia bacterium | reverse complement strand
TATTTCGATCTTGGCTCCGGTGATCTTGTCCATCTCGTCTATGAAGACAACGCCTCTTTCCTCCGCTCGCTTGGTGGCTTCGTCTACCACCTCGGAATAGTCAAGCAGCTTGCTGGCTTCCTCTCGTGCCAGAAGGCGGCGGGCCTCCTTCACGGGGATCTTCCGCCAGTGGTGGCTTTTCCCCTTGCCCTCGACTCTGGCGACGGTGTCTGCGAAGGCCCCGCGAAAGTCCTCTACGTCGGAAGGGGCGAGCTCCAGGTCGGTGGGGAATTCCTCCCTCACCTCGGGGACCTCGATCTCCACGAGTTGGTCATCCAGCTTATGGTCCTGGAGCAATCTGGCTACAAAGCGGCGCGTCAGCGACGATGTGCCCTTGATCTTGATGCTTGTCGCGCCCTGGGCGACGGCAAGTTGTTTGGTGGCCTGCTTTTGGGGTTTGCTCTTCTTTAACTGCTGGCAAATATAGTTCAACAGTCTTTCGGTGGCCAGTTTCTCGGCCTTGCTCTCAACTTCCTTCAGTTTTTGCGAGTAGACTTTGGTCATGCTGTCCTCGACCAGATCGTGGACTATCGACTCTGCATCCTTGCCCACGTAGCCGACCTCTGTGAATCTGGTAGCTTCGGCTTTCAAGAAGGGCGCGTCTATAAGGGCCGCCACCCGGCGGGCTATCTCTGTCTTACCTACCCCGGTAGGGCCTATCATCAGGATGTTTTTAGGATGGATTTCCATCCCCATATCCGCGGTAAGCTGCCGCCGCTCGCGATGCCGCAGGGCTATGGCGACTGCTCTCTTGACTTCCTTTTGGCCGACGATATATTTATCCAGCTCAGCCACAATTTGCCGTGGGGTTAGGTTGGTCATCTACTCTCCTCGCAATTTGCCTATTTTAGCATGAGCTTCCCTCCTGAGACAACTGGATGCTTCGGGTATATTGATTTGACGCACCGATGCCGGCGGATATAGTATTCCGCAGGTTTGATTCAAGAGCATGAAAGCCGTAGTCCTGGCCGCAGGCGAAGGTAAGAGGATGCATCCTCTTACGCAGACTCGTCCCAAAGTGATGCTCCCCGTCGCCAATAAGCCGTGGCTGGAACATCTTCTATCTCAGCTCAGCAAAGCGGGCGTGAAGGAGTTCATCTTTGTGGTGGGATACCATAGTGACACAGTGAGGGACTATTTCGGAGGCGGGGAAAGATGGGGCGTCAGCATTAAGTACGTGACCCAGCGGAAACAGATGGGGAGCGGACATGCCCTGCTGATGGCAGAGGCGCTGGTGGGGGGGCGCTTTCTGGTGGTGAACGGCGATGTTCTGGCCACCGAGGGGGACATGAAGAGGTTGTTATCTCACGAGAACATCGCCATGAGCCTGTTTGAAATGGAAGAGGTCGCCGGCCTGGGCGTCGTGGAACTGGCCGGTGACCGCGTAGTCCGCCTCCACGAGAAACCGGCGCATCCGCCTACGCACCTGGTTAACGCCGGCATTTACCTGTTGACCCGGGACGTTTTCAAGGACGCTGCTAGGATGTCCGTCTCCGTGAGAGGAGAGTACGAGATTACCGACCTCCTGCGCAGTCTGATAGAGGGGGGCGCTCCGGTCTCTTTCGAGAAGCTGCAGCGGTGGTTGCATGCCACCTATCCATGGGAGTTGCTTGACGCCAACGAGACGTTGATGGGCGAGGCGGATTTCGAGAGGCATGGCGAGATCGAGTCTCAGGCAGTTATTAAAGGGAAGGTGGGACTGGGGCGGGGCAGCACGATTCGTTCTGGGGCATATATCGTGGGCCCGGTGTTGATAGGGGACAACTGCGACATCGGCCCCAATTGCTACATCCGCCCGTGTACGACCGTAGGCGATGGCTGTCACATTGGTAGTGCGGTCGAGGTGAAGAACAGCATCGTGATGAAGGGGAGCAAGATCCCTCATCACAGCTATGTCGGTGACAGCCTCATCGGGGAGGACTGCAATCTGGGCGCAGGCACCAAGATCGCCAACCTGAGGTTTGACAGGAGAGCGGTGGAAATAGATGGCCGGGAGACCGAGCGCCAGAAGCTGGGGGCCATTCTCGGCGACGATGTGAGGACCGGCATAAACTGCAGCATCAATGTCGGCAGTCTGATTGGCAGCGGAAGTCTCATTGGACCGGGGGCGGTGGTAAGCGGTGTGCTGAGGCCCAACACGATAGTTCTTTGATGGGTGTTCGGAGAGAGGGGTAGGGTGAGAGGTTCATACAGGAGGTATTGAGATATTGTGGACAGGGTAAAGCAGGCGATCATTCTCGCGGCCGGGGAGGGCCAGAGGCTCAAGCCTTTCACGGCGCTCAAGCCGAAAGTGATGCTCCCCATCGCCAACAAGCCGATACTCCAGTATGTCATTGAGGCTCTGGCCACGAACGGGGTGTTCCAGGTGGTAATCGTGGTTGGATATCGGAAGGAGCAGGTGCAGGACTACTTCGGGTCGGGGGAGAGGTTCGGGGTGGACATAAGCTACGTGGTACAGGAGCAGCAACTGGGCACGGGCCATGCCTTGCGGCAGGCGAAGGATATGGCCGAGGGCCGCTTCATGGTTCTGTCGGGCGACAATATTATCGAACCGGACACCCTCTCCTCTTTCTTGGAAGCCGATGCCGGCGCTGTCCTGCTGAAGGAGCAGAAGAACACTTCAAAGTATGGCGTCGCAACCGTCAAGGATGGTCTGGTGTCGGACATAGCGGAGAAGCCGGAGAAAACCGAGAGCTTTCTCGTTAACACTGGCATCTACTTGTTCAATCGCCAGGTATTCTCTTTCCTGGAAGAAGAGGTTGACCTGGTCCAGGCGTTGAAAGAGGGCTTAAAGGTAGGCTATCGCCTGTTGGCAGCCCAGACCCCGGGTCGCTGGCTGGACGTGGTCTATCCGTGGGATATTCTGGTGTTGAATGACAGGACGTTGAAGATGCTCTCCCCCAGCCGTGGAGGAAGAACGGAAGCGGGCGTAGCCATCAACGGACCGGTCACGGTGGGCAAGGGTACCATTATCCGTTCACATACATATATTGTAGGTCCGGTCATCATCGGAGAGAACTGCGAGATCGGCCCCAGCGTCTGTCTACTGCCATCCACCAGCCTGGGGAAGGGGGTCGTTGTCTCGCCTTTTAGCCTCATTGAAAACAGCGTCATTAACAGCAGCGTGGAGGTGGGGCCCAACTCGACCATCGTGGACTCCATTATCGACTATGGTTGTATCTTCAAAGGGAACTTCATGGCCCATAGCGGCGAGTCCGAGGTGAAGATTGAAGGGGAGTACCACTCGGTGAAGATGGGAGCCATGGTGGGGGAATACTGCAAGGTAGGCGAGGGAGTCTCCATCCAGCCGGGACGCAGCCTCGGCACCCATTGCCAGGTTGGGCCTGGTAAGGTTATCAGCACCGATATCCCCGGGAGTGGACTGGTCGTCTAGCTATGTGCGGGATTGTCGGCTACGTCGGCTGCAAGGAAGCTCAGCCCATCCTGGTCAACTGTCTCAAGCGGCTTGAGTACCGCGGCTATGATTCGTGCGGTCTGGCGTTTCTGGGAGATGGCTTGCAGGTTTACAAGGATGTGGTGAGGATAGGGGAGCTGGAGAAGATTTTACCTCCGAATGGCGGCAGAGTGGGGATCGGCCACACCCGGTGGGCGACTCACGGGAGGCCCAGCAAGGTCAACGCCCACCCTCACGTCGATTGCCGCGGCGAAATTGCTGTCGTCCATAACGGTATCATCAGCAACTTCCTGGCATTGCGGGAGCGTCTCGTCAGTGAGGGTCACCATTTTTTTTCGGAAACAGACACCGAGGTGCTTCCTCACTTGATCGAGAAGTATTACCGGGGCAATCTGGAAGAGGCGGTAAGAAGAGCGCTTCAAGATGTGGAAGGCAGCTATGCCGTAGCCGTGATTCATCGAAACAGCGGGGAGCTGATAGCCGCCAGGCATGAAAGCCCGCTGCTCATAGGTCTTGGTGACGGAGAGAAATTCCTTGCGTCGGACGCGCCGGCGCTCGTGGATTACTCCGACAGAGTAGTCTATCTGGAGGATGGCGACCTGGTGGTTATGCACGGCGAGGGACTGAAGATAAGTAATCAGGGGCGCGAGGTGGTGAGGAAGGAGCATCACCTCGAATGGACCGCCAAGAACGTCGGGAAGGCTGGATATGAGCACTTCATGCTCAAGGAAATCCACGAGCAGCCCGGGGTAATAGAGGAGATGGTGGGGGAGAGTGTCTCCACCATCGAGCCCTCGGTAAATCTAGAAGTATTCATCGACCGGACGGTGGATGGCATTCTACTCCTGGCCTGTGGCACCTCTTACTATGCCGCCATGGTGGGCCAGCAGGTCCTGGAGGAGATAGCCCGTCTTCCGGTGCGGGTGGAGCTGGCGTCTGAGTTTAGCTACTCACGCACAGTGGTGGGCAGGACACTGGCCATCGCCATCAGCCAATCGGGGGAAACGGCGGATACCAATCGGGCGCTGAAGAAAGCCCGGGATCTGGGCTGCCGTACGATGGCCATCACCAATGTTAGAGATAGTACTGTGACGCGCATTGCAGAGCAGTCCTTCTACACCAAAGCCGGTCCGGAGATTGGCGTGGCGGCCACCAAAAGCTTCACTGCGCAGCTAATCGCTTTTTACCTCATAGCGCTCTCGCTGGCTGAGGTCGACGCCGGGACGTTTCGGCATATGACGCAGGAGTTGCGCCTCTTGCCGTCAAAGGTTCAGCGGGTGCTCGATAGCGAGAAGGTGATTGCTGGACATGGACGCCGCTTGTCGGGATATGAGAGCGTCTTCTACGTGGGGCGGGGCATCAGCTATCCCATGGCCCTCGAGGGGGCGCTCAAGATAAAGGAAATTGCCTACATTCATGCTGAGGGCTACGCGGCTGGGGAACTGAAACACGGCCCGTTTGCGCTGCTGCGGGAGAAATTCCCTGTAGTGGCATTGACCTTGAGGGACGACACTTATGAAGCAATGCTCTCCAATATCAAGGAGATAAAGGCGAGGGAATCACCGGTGTTGGCGCTGGCTGAGGAGGGTGATCAGGAGATTGCCAAGTATGTGGATTATGTTCTTCCTTTGCCTCAGACCGACCGCCTCTTCGCTCCGGTGGTGATTTCAGTGGCGCTCCAGCTCCTGGCCTATTTTGCTGCCCGAAGCAGAGGCTGTCCGATAGACACTCCCCGCAACTTGGCCAAGAGTGTCACGGTAGAGTAACGCCGCTCACCCCTTCACTACGTTCAGGGCAGGCTCTTGATCACACTCTGCGATGTTCCCCCTCCCTGACCCCTCAGATCCTTATTGGTACTGCCTTGCGCCGGCGGAGAATGGCGAAGAATACGATAGCGGCGGCCACCACAAGGGCACCGATGCCATAGAGCAGCAGTCTGATGAATGTACCCTTCGCCCCGGTCACGGTCAGACGGCCCATACCGCGGTCAATGCGCACCTCGTAGTCTCCTGCGTTGGCCTTGGTGACGGTGAAGGTCACGGTAGCCTTACCCTTAGCGGGCACTTTGACAAGCTGGGCCTCTTCCACGGCGCTGTTGACCCAGAGAGTCATGGGGAAGGTGCGTTCCTCGTTGATCATGCTGGTTACCTCGGCGCTGACCTGAACCGTTTTGCCGGCCGGCCCTCGCGTCGGGGTAATGCTTATCTGTTCGACGGAATACTCTCTCACCGGCGCGGCAGCAGAACCGGTAATAGCGAATAGCGAGAGCTGTGGCAGCGTGGCGGAGTAGTAAACCAGACTAGCATCCTCGCGTATCTTCTTGGTCTCCAGAGGCATCCATTGGCCAAGCTTGTCATCAAAGCGGTTCAGAGCCACGGACCACGGATGAATACTGTTCGCGTTGAGCCAGGACTTCTCCACCTTGAATTCGATGTAGCCGGCGGCGACCGTCTTTGGAGGGGCGTTCTTCAGTGTGATTGTGAAATAGTCAACGACTTTTGCTCCAGCGGGGGCAGTCTTGATATCTGCAGGCAAAGTGGGAAGCTGTTCTATGGTTGTCTCCACAATGCTCAACGCCTCCCTGGTTTTGATCATGAGTTTGGTCACCGGGATAGGCGTGCCGGCCAGGACTACCCATTCGCCGGCCTCAGTGCGGATGGCCACGAATCGCTCTTGGGTAGGGGTGACCAAGAGAACTACCGGGGTGGTCAGGTTAGGAGGTGGCGTGGGTGGCACGGTCCCCACCAGGTGCACCGTGGGTGTGTTGGGCAGGGCAGCGAAAAGGGCTGATGCAGGTATGGAGTGAAGTGTAGAGATTGAGAGCAGAGGAAGCATGTTGATCAAAGCAGCCTCAGGCATGGCAGCGACAATCTGAGCCAGAGTCGCAGTGGGAATAAGCTCCATTATCTGGGAAGCTTTCCCGGTCTGCATGGCCGAAAGAATCTCAGCGGCTTTGGTGGCCGGGAGCAACTGGATGAGCTGGGCAGCCTGGGAAGCAGGAGCAGCCTCGAGGAGGGCTGCGGCCTGGGCCGCAGGCATGGACAGAAGTGTCTCCGCTGTCAGCGACGGCGCCGGGGGAGCAGGCGCAGGGGGGGCAGGTGGAGGTGGTGGTGGTGGAGGTGGTGGTGGAAGTGGCACCACCACGGGCACCACTGCGGGTGGTGGAGCCACGCCGCCGCCCCCGCCCCCGGCTGTTGGCGTAATGTCTATCGAATAGCTGGGTGACAAGAATTTGTCTGGCGCTGGCGTGACATTGACGGCAAGCTGTGCCAGGTATGAGCCAGGGCTCATGTCCGATGTATTTACGGTGATTAGGTACTTCGCCTGGGCGACCAGGGTCGGGGACCCATAACCATAGCCGTAGCCAAAAAGGAAGGTATGGTTGCCGGTCACCGAATTCTTGGAGCCGAAGCCAGTGCCGCTACGGTAGCCGAAGCCGAATTGCGGCAGTACCTGTGGCACAATGGAGACGAAATGCCCGCTCTGACTGGTTATGGCGCCATCGAGATTGAAGACGGCAAAAGCGGGAGAAGGTCCGGTGATATCCACTCTCAGGTCAACTATGGGGATCAACTCATTGGTGTTGATATCCACTTGAGCGGTAAAGGTAATAGAGGTACCGCGGGTGACAGCCGTCGGAAAATCAGGGAGGGTTGTATTTACTGCCTTAACTGACGGGGCGAACCACAATGTCGCAGCAATAGCCAATACCAGGACTGCAGCTATGGCTATTCTGAGGAAACGTTGATTACTCTCAAGAGCCAAATTTCTTGCCTTCTCAGGCCTCCCTTGACCTCAGGTTAAGAGAGGATTTCCCAGACCTTCATGGAGACGGCAAAGGACAAGACGAACAACAGGGGGAGGATAACGATATCCATGTTCCTGCCCAAAGACCTTCCCTTCGTGCCGCCGGCGGTGGCCAGTTCCTTGATTACCAGGGAGGCAATAAGCGTGAGCACGCCAGCCGCACCCAGAGAGACCATTAACCCTCCCACCGAACTGCTCACAATGGTGCTCACCGCTGTCGTGATTGTTGAAATCATAGGTTCTCCTCCAGTTCAAGTCACGAGTATAGTATACTATAGTGTGTCAATAGGCCAGACTGGTGAGAAAGATGAAATATCGATGAATTTTCAGGCTAGACCAGCAAAGGGATAACTATGTAGAGGAAAATATTAGCCAGGCCGTGGGCCAGGGTCGTGCCCAGAAGCGACCTGGTCCTCTTGACTATCCAGCCGAAGAAAAGGCCGACCGCAAGGACGAACAGCAGGTCAGTCACCAGCAGATAGCCGATGTGAAGAGCCGCGAACAGGACCGCTACATATATCCAGCCCCACTTGCCGAGCGCCTCGCCGGCCAGCTTCTGCAGGACTCCGCGGAAGATCCACTCCTCGGCGAATCCGGTGCCTATCATTAGAATGAGAACGCCCAGTATTATGCCGGTCCATCCGGGAGGGGAGAGTGGCTGGGGAGGCCTGAGGATATAGTACTCGGCGATTCCAAAGGGGATTCCGGAAAGCCCTATCAGGAGTTGGTACCAGACTCTGCCGGCGCGGATGCCTATCTCGGCGGGTCGCAGGCTTAGCTTCCGCATGACAATGAAGACACTGACGAAGACCGGGACAGCAACGATGGCGTACCAGTAGATCTGGGGGAAGTTGACGAGGGGCAGGGAAAGGCTGAAGATGCGAATGAGCGGGGCCAACGCCAGCGCTATGTACAGTCGGTGAGCCGGACTTGTGGGGGAGATGGAGGAGTGATATATGAGCCCCATCAGGATGAAAACGTGGAAGAGAATGCCCCAGAGGGGATGGACCAGGGAGACAATCAGTTCCGCAGCGGTAATGGCTGCCAGGTAGAGAATGGCCGTCTTTAGCTGATGAACAATCTCATCCCTTTGCGCTTGGGACATATCCTTATTATAATTGACAGCATCACAGCAGGGAAGGGGGGTGTATGATGTCTCCAGAAATACTGGCTTTGCTCCGGTTGTTCCATGTTGTTGCGACCTTCTTGATGGCGGCGCCTTTCTATATGCTCCTCGTAGTGAACGAGCGGGCGCGGTTCACCGTGCCACCGGGGTACAACCCCGATAGGTACTTGGAGAACATCATCAAGGGACAACCGCTGCGGTGCTATGCCTACATGGCTGTGATAGCGGTTACTGGCTTCTTTCTGGCTTTCGGAGTCGGCTTCTCCGCTGATTTGTTCCTGAGTAGCTGGGTCTTGTGGGTGAAGGTCGGGGGCTTCATCATTCTGGTGTTATTGCTTTCCTATGTCCATTTCGGCATTCAGCCGAAGATAGAGAAGCTGATGTCCCCCCTTAAGCCCGGGGAGAGCCTGGCCGAATCAGACCGGCCTGTTCTGATGGCGCTCAGGATGCGGAGGAAGAAGCTGGCGGCGACATGCCTGTTTCTCGTCCTGACCACGGTGATCTTCGGAATGCGTATGCTTGCAGAATACAATATTATATTGTTGCTCGTATTCCTGGTCTTCGCTGCTCTCTTCGCCTGGAGGGCGTACCGGAAGCCCGTGCCCTACGGCTGGTTCTAGCCCGGCTGTTTTCGTGGGGCTGTAGTTCAGTTGGGAGAACGCCTCCTTTGCAAGGAGGAAGTCAGGGGTTCGAGTCCCCTCAGCTCCACCAAAGGGGACGATACCTAGAACTCACAGGTCTTGTACACGCGACTGGCCTGGCAGAGTCTTTTCAATAACTTTTCCATGGGATTCTATCCGCTAGTAATCTTTTCCATCTCTTGGTATTGACAATATGATATCTTACAATCATAATACTTGGTATTAGGAACTGGTACTATTAAAATGCGTAGAGAAACTAAACAAAGAAAAGCCATCCTCAAGGTGCTTAGAAATACAAGAGCTCACCCGACGGCTGATTGGATATATGAAGAGGTAAAAAAAGAGATACCCAATATCAGTAAGGGAACTGTTTATCGGAACCTTCAGGTCTTGCAGGAAGAAGGAGCCATCACAGAACTTAACCTCAATGGTACCTTGAGTAGATTTGAGGCTAAGCATGACAGTCACTACCACTTTAGATGTGAGCAGTGCGGACGGGTTTTTGATCTAGATGTACCGGTGAACAATGAGCTTGATGAGAGAGTGGCTAAAAGAACTGGCTTCAAGGTTTCAAACCATCAAACAGAATTTCGCGGTTTGTGTAAAGACTGCCAACAATAATCCCCATTGAAATACAGGAGGATAAACTCAATGAGCAAACCTATCAAGGGTACCCAGACGGAAAAGAAAGCGAACGGATAATTTTAAGAATATAACTAAAGGAGGAGGAAATAAATGGAAAAGCAAAAGAAATCCAAGCTCACCACCGCTGCCGGCGCTCCAGTCGTAGATAATCAGAACACGATGACCGCAGGACCCCGGGGACCGGCGCTGCTGCAGGATGTCTGGTTCCTGGAAAAACTCAGTCATTTTGACCGTGAAGTTATTCCTGAACG
>JAENJB010000029.1 GCA_016844565.1 Dehalococcoidia bacterium | reverse complement strand
CTTCCTGTTTCGCTTTCGCGGCTCTTTCCTTCGCTTCTTCGGCCTCACGTTTGGCCTGGTCTTTGGCAGCGCGCTCCGCTTCCTTCTTCGCCTCACCTTCGGCTTTCATTGTCGTCTTGTCCTCCTCGATGAGTGTCCTGAATAACCTTTCATTTGCCTTTTCCCCTTCCCTCTTTGCGGTTTCTTCGGCTTCCATGGCCCTCTTGACTTCGGCGGCTGCCCTTTCTGCCCTCTCGTTGGCCTCCTCGCCTTCCTTCCTTGCCGCAGCTTCGGTCTCCATTGCTCTCTCGGCTTCCTCCCCCGCTTTCACAACTCTTTCCTTCGCTTCTTCGGCCTCATGTTTGGCCTGTTCTCTGGCTGCGTGCTCCGCTTCCTTCTTCGCCTCAGCTGCAGCTTTGTTTATCGACTTGCCATCCTCGGCCTCCGGCCTCCCACTTGTCTCTTCTGCTTCCCCCTTCCCTCTGGCTTCGTCTGCTAAGACTGTCTTGGCCTCCTCGATGATTGCCCTGAATAACCTGTCCTTTGCCTGTTCCCCTTCCCTCTTTGCCGTAGCTGCGGCTTCCATGGCCCTCTTGACTTCGGCGGCTGCCCTTTCTACCCTCTTGTTGGCTTCCTCGACTTCCCTCTTTGCCGTAGCTGCGGCTTCCATGGCCCCCTTGACTTCGGCGGCTGCCCCTCTTGCCCTCTCGTCGGCCGCCTCGACTTCCTTCTTTGCCGCAGCTTCGGTCTCCATTGCTCTCCCGGCTTCCTCCCCCGCTTTCACAGCTCTTTCCTTCACTTCTTCGGCCTCACTGTTGGCCTTGACCGCGGCTACCCACTCAACTTCTTTGGTCATTCCATTGCCCCCTGTCTTGATTGAACAACTTCCTCGCATGAATCAAGGACACCATAGAATTTATCATGAATACACCCGTAATGCTAGGCGCCAGGCTTGCAGCGGGGACTAATGCCGAGAGTGACCGATGGATAGAGAAACAGCTAATTTTTTATTCGGTACCAATAACTCAAGATGTGACCCGTTGTGCCTTGGGGAATAGTTCCTGATTCCGGCTTTGCGGTAGTTGGTGACCTCACAATTGGGACTCGATAATACCGTAAGTGATATAATTGAGGTATGACTAATGTATAAGGAGGCAGTAAAGTGGCGAAAATGGAATCTAAGAACTTCAGTGCTCCGGATGAGGTGAGGCAGTTTGAAAAGGGAAAGGTGGAACTGGTGAAGGTCGGTGGAGCCACGGTCGGGCGAGGGGTATTCCAGCCGGGGTGGCGGTGGTCGAAACATGTCAAGCCAATAGCCAAAACCACGTCATGTGAGGCTCCTCACTTCCAGTACCAAATCTCTGGAACCATGCATGTGGTGATGGACGATGGCGCGGAGAAAGACCTGAAAGCCGGTGATGTTTCCCTAATTCCTCCGGGACACTATGCCTGGGTTGTTGGCAACGAACCAGTAATTGTGGTTGATTTTCAGGGGATGGCTGACTATGCGAAAGAGTTGGCCAAAAAGAAGTAAGAAATATTGCTGGTTTCTTTTGACAAGCTGGTGATTCAATAGAAGTTCCTCAAACAAGTTGTCTGAGAGGAGGGAAACATGCTCGCACGAGTAAGCACAATTCAAGGGAAACCACAGAAGGTGGAGGATGGAATCCGCCAGTACCGGGAGCAGGTTATGTCTGCGGTTAAGAAAGAGGCTGGATTCAAGGGTGCCTATTTCCTGGTCGACCGCAAGAGCGGTAAAGAAGTTAGTATCACTCTATGGGACACAGAGAAAGACCTGCAAGCCAGTGCCAAAGCTGCCGACCAACTACGCGCGCAGGCTTCCCAAACCGTAGCTGCATCCAAGCCACCCATAGTCGAGATTTATGAGGTGGCGGTGCAGCCCCATTGACCTAGCCCTTGAGATACTTGTTGAAGAAGGCTATCGCTTTTGACCAGGCGTCGGCCGAGGCCTGGGGATGATATCGCTCGGGGTTGGTGTCGTTGCCGAAGGCGTGCTGTGCTCCAGGATAGGTGTAGATTTCAAAGGTCTTGCCATGTTTCCGTAGGACCTCCCTGACGGCAGCGACCTGTTCCGTGGGGATGGAGACGTCAGCCTCCCCGTAGATGCCCAGGAAGGGGCAACGAATCTGGGGGAGCACATCTATCGGGTGGACCGGCTGCTTTTCACTAATCCGGGCATTCTGTGGTCTGCCGTAGAAGACGGCCACGGCGCTCAGTTCGGTGGCCTGGCTTGCCAGGAGATACATGTGCCGGCCGCTCATACAAAATCCCAGCGCCCCCAGGCGCTTCTGCGGAGCGGCATCCATGGTCTTGAGAGACTCCAAGCCGGACCTGTATCCCGCGATAGCCTCAGAGTCGGATAGGGACTCGGAGAGAGCCTTGCACTCGTCCATGGTGCGGCCCCTCTCGCCGCCAAAGAGGTCAATCACCAGAGTAACGTAGCCCTCGCGGGCGAGGCGGATGGCCACCGTCTTGGGATGGTCCACCAGGCCGGCCCACTCGTGTCCTACTACGATGGCCGGGTATGAGCCTTCCGCCAGCGGACGGGCGAGAAAGGCATTCAGGCTCTTGGTCCCACTTTGGAGTTGGATGGTGTAGGAATAGCTTTCGGCCATTTTCCCCTCCCCAAGACTACTGTGTCCAACAGATTATAAAAGAGCTGGGACGAAAGAGCAACCGATATCTTCCTTGACACTCCCGATTGGCTGGTGCTACACTTCCCTTCTGCCGGACACTGTTCCGAACTGAGTCCCCGAGCAGACATACAGGGCGATTACCATGAAGCGCATCGGTGTCCTATATCACCCCAAAGTAGCTACCGCCCCATCCGAGGCTGCTGAAATTGAGCAGCTCTTGCGTAGAAGCGGGGTATCCACTTGGGTTAGCTCGGCCTGGGAGGAGGAAAAGGCCAGGAATCTGGCCGAGGGCACCGATCTGATAGTGTCCCTTGGCGGCGATGGGACCATTCTGCGAGCAGCTCACATTGTATTGCCGCATTCCATACCCATAGTCGGAGTCAACATGGGCCGGCTGGGGTTCATGACGGAGCTGGATATTACCGAAGTGGAGCAGAAGCTGCCTTCCCTGGCGAGGGGGGAGGGCTGGCTGGACGAGCGGTCCATGGTGGAGGCAGAGCTCTGGCCTTCGGGAGAAGAAGGGAACAGGCACCGGCAGGTCTTCACGGCCCTGAACGATGTGGTGGTTGGGCGCGGCGCTCAAGCCAGGGTGGTCTATGTCGAGGTCATTATCGACGACCAGCCTTTCACAACTTTGAAAGTTGATGCCATCGTCCTGGCTACTGCTACGGGCAGCACGGGATACTCGCTGGCTGCAGGAGGGCCGATTTTGCATCCCCAGTCGCGAGACCTGGTCATGCAACCGGTGGCGCCACATCTGAGCCTGTCCAACGGGCTGGTCCTGGCGCCGGATAGCCGGGTCGAGCTCAGGGTGAGCAGTACTCGTCCGGCCCTGCTCAGTCTTGATGGGCAGATTGACCGCACTCTGCAAAACGACGACAGAGTGGTCATAAGGCGGAGCGCCAGTGTGACTCGCTTCCTGCGCTTGGCGCCGCCCTCTGCGTTCTATAGTCAGTTGGAGAATAAACTCCGGGGGAACAGGAAAGTTGAAAGTAGAAAAGGCTAAGATCGGCGATGTGCCCCAGATGCACCGCCTGATCAACTGTTTTGCTGAGAGGGGCGAGATGCTGCCCCGCGCCCTCAGCGAGATATACGAGACCATCCGGGACTACTTTGTGGTGAAGGAGAACGACCAGATAGTCGGCTGTGTGGCGCTACATGTGAACTGGGCGGACCTGGCCGAGGTAAAGTCTCTGGCGGTGAGTGAGGAAAAGCAGGGTCAGGGTGTAGGGCGGGCGCTGGTGAAGTCCTGCTTGAAAGAGGCCGGGGTGATAGGCCTCGCCTCTGTCTTTTGCCTGACCTATAAGCCCGAGTTCTTCGTCAAGTCTGGCTTCCAGAGAGCGGAGAAGATGGACCTGCCGCGGAAGGTGTGGAACGAATGCTACCGGTGCCCGAAGTTCCCGGACTGTGATGAAGTGGCGGTCATCTACCGCTTCCCGAGCAGCGAGGCAGGCAAGTCCACGCTGTAAGCGTTCCAGGGTTGAGCATTTCGGCTATGGAAAGGACGATATCAACTGAGACGTTGTTCAAGGGCCGCGCCGTTAATCTCCGCGTGGATACCGTGGAGGTGTCTGGCGGGCGAAGAACCACCCGGGAAATCGTAGACCACGGCGATTGCGTTGCTATCATCGCTATCGATGATGGCGGAGATGTCCTTCTGGTACGTCAGTTTCGTCATGCGGTTGAAGGGACCTTGCTGGAGATTCCAGCGGGAGGTATCGACCCGGGCGAAGAGCCGGCAGATTGCGTACGGCGGGAGTTGCAGGAAGAAACGGGGTACTTCCCGGGAAAGGTGGAAAGGCTTGGAGGTTTCTACGCCGCCCCGGGCTATTGCACGGAATACCTTCATCTCTTTCTGGCTACCGACCTGAAGCCAAGCCGTCTGATTGCTGAGGATACCGATGAAATAGAGGTGTTACGCGTCTCTCTGGAGGGAGCCATTCGGCTTGTAACCACAGCAGATATCTGCGATGCCAAGAGCATTGCCGGGTTGCTGACCTACTACTGGAAACACGTTTGTCCCGGTCAAGCCCGCGAACCTTGACACAGCAACGGCGCTGTGATAAATTATCCCGATTCGTTTTTAGCAGCCCGAACACAAGAGTTTATTGTGCTAGCAGATTTCGGCGCTATTGGTCTTTTCCTCATCTTTGCTTTCGTATTCGCTGCTACTATGCCCCTGGTTACCTTCACCCTGACACGGATCGGGTGGGTGCGGCGAAAGCCGAATCCCGTGAAGAACGATACCTATGAATGCGGGTTGCGCACCATCGGCCGTAGTTGGGTGCAGTTCAACTTCCGCTACTACTTCTACGCCCTGCTCTTTGTCCTATTTGACGTTGTGGTTATCTTCCTCTACCCGTGGGCTGTAGGGATCCGCAAGTTGGGGCTGTCCGCTTTCGTAGCTGTGTCTATCTTCGTGGCCATTCTTCTGGTGGGATACCTTTATGCCTGGAAAAAGAGGGCCCTGGAATGGCAGTAGAAAACCTGGCTGGGGGAGTTGACCCCATGCGCGAGCTGGACAGGGTGGAGGGTGAGGGCGTCAATGAGTTGAAGGCAAGGAGCCTTAAACCGATCTCGGACCCCGATGCCTGGATGGCTGAGGAGATCGAGGGAAACCTCATCACCACCACCGTCGATGCGGTGTTGAACTGGGGACGGCGCTACTCCACCTGGCCGGTAGGCTTTGGTCTGGCCT
Source organism: Dehalococcoidia bacterium (assembly GCA_016844565.1). Taxonomy (GTDB): domain Bacteria; phylum Chloroflexota; class Dehalococcoidia; order JAENJB01; family JAENJB01; genus JAENJB01. Next base: position 4,781 of record JAENJB010000029.1, on the reverse strand, counting down.
GTTGCGCCTTCGAGATGATAGGCACAGCGGCGTCACGTTTCGACATCTCGAGATTCGGCATGGAGCTTTTCCGTGCTTCCCCCCGGCAGGCGGACCTGATGATCGTCTCCGGGACCGTGACCTGGAAGATGGCGCCCCAGGTGGTCCGCCTCTATGAGCAGATGGCGGAGCCGAAGTGGGTCTTGGCTATGGGGGTCTGTGCGATCAGCGGAGGCACTTTTGCCGATGCTTATAGTGTGGTGCCCGGCGTCAATCGCCTCATACCGGTCGACGTCTACGTTCCCGGCTGTCCTCCTCGGCCCGAGGCGCTTCTCTATGGTATCTCACTGCTGCACAAGAAAATAGGGCGGGGCAGTATAGCGGCGAGGCCGTCGGAAAAGTGACGACGGCTCTGGAAGCCCGAAAGGTTGCGCAGCAACTAGCTGGCCATCTCCACGGCATTTCGTGTGAAGCTGACAAGAACATCCTTTGGGTTGATAGGGAGTCTCTTTTTTCTGTGGCGCAGCTGCTGAAGACGCTGCCCGGCCTGGAGTTCGATTACCTCAACAACCTCACCGCCGTAGATAGATTTGACTACTTCGAGGTGGTGTACCACCTGAGTTCTGTGAAGCACAATCACAGCCTGGTATTGAAGACTAAGTGCTTTGGCCGCGATAATCCGTCAGTGCCTTCTGTGTTCTCTCTTTGGAGGGGTGCGGATTATCAGGAGAGAGAGGTCTACGACCTGCTCGGGGTCACTTTCTCCGGACACCCGAATCTGAAGCGCATCCTGCTCTGGGACGGCTTCGACGGTCATCCGTTGCGGAGGGACTACCTCTAGAATGGTCTTAAGGACTGAGCCGTTCATCCTGAATATGGGGCCTCAGCACCCCAGCACTCATGGGGTATTCCGCATGAGGTTGACCCTCGATGGAGAGGTGGTCGTTGACCTCGAGCCGGTGTTCGGCTACTTGCATCGCTCCATGGATAAGATTAGCGAGACCAGGACCTATCAGCAAATCATACCTTTGACCGACCGGTGCCTGGACTATCTCGCATCCATGAGCAATAACCTCTCCTACGTGCTGGCGGTGGAGAAGCTGGCTGACATAAAGGTCCCGGAGAGGGCGGAATACCTGCGCGTTATCATGGCTGAGATGATGCGTATTTCGAGCCACCTGATGGCTGTCGGCTTTATGTTGAACGATATGGGCGCCTTCTTTACTCCTCTGATGTACATGTTCCGTGAGCGGGAGAAACTGCTTGACCTCTTCGAGATGGTCTCCGGGCAGCGCCTTAACTACAACTACATGCGCATTGGCGGAGTGAGCCAGGACGTACCCGAGGAGTTCCTCCCCGCCCTGAAGCGATTCGTGCAGGAGATGCCTCATTTCATTGATGAATACGACCAGCTCCTGGCTGAGAACGAAATCCTGCTGGCGCGCAGCAAAGGTGTTGGCGTCTTGCCGGCGGACCTGGCGGTAAACAGTTCGGCTAGCGGTCCGGTCCTTCGCGCCAGCGGCGTTAAGTGGGATATTCGCCGCGGCGACCCATACTCTATCTATGACCGGTTTGCCTTTGACATACCTACGGGGACGGCGGGTGACGTGTATGACCGTTATCGGGTGAGGATTCAGGAGATGAGGGAGAGCGTGCGCATCCTGGAGCAAGCTATTGCCCAGTTGCCCGGCGGTCTGCATCGCGCTCGCGTGCCCTACCTGCTTCGTCCGCCGGTGGGCGAGGTATATGGCCGGATCGAGGCGCCACGCGGCGAGTTGGGTTTCTATTTGGTCTCCGACGGTTCCATCGCCCCTTATCGGCTGCATGTGCGCGGGCCCAGTTTCCTCAATCTGACGGCGTTGCGAGACATGGTCGTTGGCTGGAAGGTGGCTGATGTCGTGGTTATTTTGGGAAGTATTGACATAGTCATGGGGGAGGTGGACCGGTAATGCCCTGGAACTGGTTCGACCGACCTTTGCCTGCCGACTGGCCGGGGGGCTACTGGTGGCATCTGCTTGTCTTTGCGGTCTTCATTGTGGGGTTAACCCTGACCATGGTGATGATTTTTATCTATTTGGAGCGCCGCGGAGTGGCGCGCTTCCAGATCAGACCGGGGCCGAACCGCTGCGGTCCCTTTGGAATTATGCAGCCGATGGCTGACGCCATCAAGGTCCTCTTCAAGGAGGACATTGTCCCAGATAAAGCCGACGGGGTGTTGCACTGGCTGGCGCCGGTGGTAGCCTTCTTTCCAGCCCTGTTGATACTGGCGGTGGTGCCTTTCCACAACGGGGCCGCCCTTGTGGACCTGGACATAGGCATCCTCTACGTGATAGCTGTCAGTTCCATTTCCACGTTGGGCGTTGTTATGGCAGGCTGGAGCTCGAATAACAAGTATTCTCTCATCGCCGCTATTCGTGCCATAGCTCAGACCGTCAGCTATGAACTGCCCATGGTGCTCTCGATTATCGGAGTCATAGTCCTGACCGGCTCCCTTTCGTTGAACGATATCGTAGCCCGGCAATCGGTGCCCTTCATCTTCTTCCAACCTCTGGGATTCCTTATCTTCTTGATCGGGCTCATGGCCGAGATGAACCGCTCACCGTTCGACCTGATGGAGGCTGAGTCAGAGATCGTTGCCGGTTTCCATACCGAGTACTCGAGCATGAAGCAAGCTCTATTCTATCTGGCGGAGTATGCTCACGCTTTTGGAGGTGCTGCCATTATAAGCACGCTCTTCCTTGGAGGTTGGAAAGGCCCCATTCTCCCGCCGTTGGTGTGGTTGTTGCTCAAGACGGTGCTGGTGTTCGCCATCATGTTTTGGGCAAGGGCCACCTTGCCTCGCGTCAGGATAGACCAGTTCATGGGATTTCTCTGGAAGGGCCTGCTCCCCCTGGCGCTGATCAATCTGTTCTTTACCGCGGCAGAGGTGCTGGTCTGGCCGGATGGATTGCCGCTGGCGCTTATACCTATCAACTTCGTTGCAGCCGGCTTTCTGATTGTGGTCTGGTCGGGACTGATCAAATTCGGAGGAGGCAGAGTTGCCGTTCAATAGATATGGGGCCGGCATCGCCAGGGGTATGCTGATGACCCTGAAGCACGTTTTCCGCCAGCCCATCACTACTCAGTATCCTGAATGGCGGCTGAACAACTCGAAGCGCATCCGGGGGTTCGAGCTGGTGTGGGTGCCGGTCAAGTGCACCGGTTGTACTACCTGTGCCAAGGCGTGCCCTCAGGGCAATATCGAAATTGTCACCTCTCGAGGAGAAGATAACTCCTATGCGGTGGACAAATTCGAGGTGGATATAGGCCGCTGCAAGTCGTGCGGCTTGTGTGTCGAGTCCTGTCCTTTTGAAGCGCTTTTCATGAGCCGCAATTACGAGCTGGCTCAATACCAGAGACGCAAGCTGGTGCAGGGTAAGGAAGAGGTTCGTATGTCGGATAAGAAGCAGCCCAGCGCCTACTGCAAGCCATGGCTCGAGGCATCGATGCCGGCGCAGAGTTTGCTGGTGAATGGTGAGAGGAGGGGCCGCTGATGGGAGTCACCATCGCCTTCTGGCTTCTGGCGATCATGTGTATCATAAGCGCCCTGGCGGTGGTGCTGGGGCGGAACATTTTTCGTGCGGCTCTCCTGCTGGCGCTGTTGTTCTTCTCCGTTGCCGGCCTGTATATCATCCTGAATGCGGACTTCCTGGCTGCGGTGCAGGTGCTGATTTACGTGGGGGCTGTGGCCATCCTGGTCCTTCTGGCTATTATGTTGACCAGGGACGTCACTGCAGGGGGGGCGCTCAACAAATTCAGGCTGCCGGCTCTCATCTTCAGTTTGCTGCTGGTCATGGCCCTGGTCTATTCCGTCCTTTCTACTCCGTGGCAGATATCGCCGCAGGCGCCGTTGGAGACAACCACTGCGGCGCTGGGTGAAAAGCTCTTCGGAGAAGGGGGTTTCATCCTTCCGGTGGAGGTGGCAGCGGTGCTCTTGCTGGCCTCGGCTCTGGGGGCCATTGTGCTGGTCAAAGAAAAGGATGGCAAGTGGAAATCGGGCTGACCCATTTTCTGACTCTATCGGCGGTCCTGTTCGGCATTGGCCTGTTCGGGGCGTTGACGAAACGCCACGCCATAGCCATCCTGATGTGCATCGAGATCATGCTTAATGCGGTGAACATCTCCATGGTGGCCTTCTCCCGCTGGGTGGCGCCGGTGGACCTCACCGGTCAGGTGTTTGCCATCTTCATTATTGTCGTGGCCGCTGCCGAGGCGGCGGTCGGGCTAGCCATTGTGATGTCCATCTATCGCGCGCGGCAGTCTGTGGAAGTTGACAAAGCAGATCTACTTAAGGGCTAAGAGATATGTGGATCGAGATCAAGAAGGCCCCAAATCTGATGCTGGCCGAAATGTGGAAGGAGCTCTTTGAGGGAGAGGGAGTTCCCACCAGGTTGCTTATTGACCCGGAGTCCAATAAAGAGGGAGAGTCGGCTGCATATCGAGTGCTGATTCCCCGGGACAGAGACCACGTAGTCGCAGAGATATTGAGGAAGATATAACATGCCTCATCAAGTGCCCTGGTTAGTCTTCTTCCTGCCGCTGTTATCTTTTCTGGTGATTGGCCTCGTCTTGAGGCCGTTCTTCAGCCACCGCCCGAAATGGAGCGGGTACGCCGCCATTGCAGCCATCGGCAGCGCGTTTGTGCTTTCGCTGTGGATTCTGGTGATTGTCATGAACTCGCCGGAGCATTCGCTGGAGGTCCCCCGGGTGACCTGGGTGGTGATTGAAGATGGGGTCACCATCAACCTGGGGATAATCGTTGA
>JAENJB010000155.1 GCA_016844565.1 Dehalococcoidia bacterium | reverse complement strand
TGAAGAGTCGTGAATTTCAGACATCCAGGTTGCGAACACTGCTGGCGTAAGCTTGGATAAATTCCTTACGCGGCTGCACCTCGCTGCCCATCAGCATTTGGAACACTGCCTCGGCAGCGATGGCATCGCCCACATTCACCTTGAGCAGGGTACGCGTCTCGGGGTTCAAGGTGGTGTCCCAGAGTTGCTGCGGGCTCATCTCGCCGAGCCCCTTGTAGCGCTGCACCTCTACCTTCTTGGAGTGGGCCATCTGGCGCAACACCTTGTCCTTCTCCTCTTCTGAATAGACCCAATGAAGGTTGTCGCCGCTGCTGATGCGATAGAGAGGCGGCTGGGCGATATACAGGTGTCCTTGGTCAAGGAGGATACGCATGTGGTTGAAGAAGAAGGTGAGTATCAGGGCGCGAATATGTGCGCCGTCCACATCGGCATCCGTCATGATAATCACCTTGTGGTAACGGAGGCGGTTGATGTCCAGTTCTTCGCCGATATTGGTGCCCAGCGCGGTGACCAGGATGCGGATTTCTTCGTGCTCCAGCATTTTCTCCGGTGACTTTTGCACGTTGAGGATCTTGCCCTTCAGGGGGAGGATAGCCTGAAAGCGCCGGTCTCGCCCCTGTTTGGCGGAACCACCGGCGGAGTCTCCCTCGACAACGAATATCTCGCAGTTAATAGGGTTGCGCTCTGAGCATCCGGCCAGCTTGCCAGGGAGTGTGCCGCCATCCAGGCTGCTCTTCTTCAAGACAAGGTCTCGGGCCTTGCGGGCAGCCTCGCGGGCCTTGGCGGAGGTGTAGCACTTGTCAACTATCGTCCTGGTCTCATCGGGATGTCTTTCGAGATATATGGCCAGCTCATCGGCCACGGCCGTCTCGACAATGCTCTTGACTTCCTGGTTGCCCAGTTTCCCCTTGGTCTGTCCCTCAAACTGAGGTTCGGCCAGCTTCACGTTGACCACGCTGGTTAGCCCAATCCGCACATCCTCGCCCAGCAGGTGTTCATCGTTCTTGAGTAGTTTGTTCTTCTGAGCGAAGTCGTTAAGCACGCGCGTCAGCGCGGCACGGAACCCGCTGAGATGAGTACCTCCGTCGATGGTGTTGACGCAGTTGGCGAAGCTGAGGCTGGTCTCAACCTGGTCATCGTGATACTGGAAAGCCACCTCAACGCCGACGCCATTCAGCTGTTTGGAGATGTAGATTGGCTGGTCGTGAATGACCTGCCTCTGCTTGTTCAGGAATCGTATCAGGCTGGCGACGCCGCCATCGAAATAGAACGTCTTTTCCTGATCGGTCCTCTCGTCCTTGAAGTAAATCTCGGCGCCTTTGTTCAGGTAGGCCAACTCGCGGAGACGCTCGGCAATAGTGTTGAAATCGTACTCACAACTGTTGAATATGTGCCGGTCAGCTTCGAAGATGATGGTGGTGCCGTTCTCCGTGGATGTGCCTAGAGTAACTATGTTGCCCTGGGGAACGCCGTGGCGGTACTCTTGTTGGTAGACTTTGCCATCGCGCCTGACCTCGGCCTTGAGCCAGGTGGAGAGGGCGTTTACCACAGAAGCACCGACGCCGTGCAGGCCGCTGGACACTCGATAGCCCTGCCCGCCGAACTTGGCCCCGGCGTGGAGGTAGGTGAGCACCGTCTCTAGAGCCGAGCGTTTCGTTGCCGGGTGGACTTCTACCGGTATGCCCCGGCCATTGTCGGTCACTTTGACGTGGCAGTTCTTCAGGATGGTTACTTCTATGCGGTCGCACCAGCCGGCCATGGCCTCATCGATGCTGTTGTAGACGATCTCGTAGACAAGATGGTGCAGGCCACGCTGGTCTGTGCTGCCAATGTACATGCCCGGACGGCGACGTACCGCTTCGAGTCCGTCCAGTACCTCTATATCGGCTGCTGTGTAACGATGCGGCTGGTCCGCCGCTGGGGTTCCGTTAGTCTGAGACATGCACTTGCAAGTATATCATAATTTCTAGCTAGTGTAAATACGAAAAGCCAGAAAATATTCATGAACTTTTGTTCATAGGGCTCGTAATCGGTCCTGCCGGTTGCTACCAGCACTACGAATCTTGTGTTGCACAAATAGGCCCCGCCACTCTGAGATCCTTCGCTTCGCTCAGGATGACACTGGGGCGGCACTTTTGGGGCAAAGCCTGGGGCCGGGAAGAGGAGGGTCGCTGGCAATGGCGTTACGTTAGTGGATGGGGGTAGTCCAGTTAGTACCCCGGACCTGTTCCTCAACTAGAAACCGGCTGAGCTCATCAGGTGTGACGGTCTTCTGTTCGGCCTTCTTCATATCCCGGAGGATGACCGTTCCCCTGCTCCACTCATCTTCAGCGATGATGATGGTGTGGTTGAGTCCCAGGGCATCAGCCTGGCGGAGCTGGGCCTTGAGGCTCCTGGCACCGGTAGACGTGAGTACGGGTACTCCCTGGCGGCGCAAGCGGCCGGCAAGCTTGAGACCTTCATCCCGGAAATGTGGACTGGTGTGGACCACCATGGCCGTGGGCCGGGGCACCTCGGGCACAGGGACCTCTTGCTTCTTGAGGTTGAGGATAACGCGCTCCATGCCGGTGGCAAAGCCTATGGCCGGAGTCGGTCTGCCGCCTAGCTCCTCGATGAGGTCGTCGTAGCGACCGCCGCCTCCGATGGTGCTCTGGGCCTTCTCCTCCTCCGGCTGAATCTCAAAGACCGTCCGCGTGTAGTAATCGAGCCCGCGGACCAGGCGGTGGTTGGTCTGGAATGGCAGCTCCAGGGACTTCAAATAGCTTTTGAGCTGGTCGAAGTGGGTGCGGCACTCCTGGCAAAGGCATTCTTCGCTCTTCGGAGCGGAGCCGGCGGCCTCCTGGCACGAGGCTTTCTTGCAGTCAAGCAACCGCAGAGGATTCCGCTGCCACCGCCCCTGGCAGTCAGCGCACAGTCCCGGAATGTTCGGGGTGTAGTATTCCTTGAGCTTTTCCAGGTAGCCGGGCCGGCACCCCTTGCATCCGATGCTGTTGATCTGGAGGTTGAGATCAGATAGGCCAAGGGTCCGGTAGAATTGCCAGGCGAGGTCGATTACCTCGGCGTCGACCGCCGGATCGGGATCTCCGATGGCTTCATACCCGAACTGGTGGTGCTGCCGGTAGCGTCCCGATTGGGGACGCTCATAGCGGAAGATGGCTGACAGGTAGTAGAGCCTTACGGGCTGAGGGACATTGAACAGCCCGTGTTCCAGGTAGGCGCGGCATACGGGGGCCGTCCCCTCGGGGCGCAACGTAAGGTCGTCGCCACCCCTGTCCTTGAAGGTGTACATCTCCTTCTCCACGATATCGGTCCCCTCGCCGATACTCCGGACGAAGAGGCGCGCGTCTTCGAAGATAGGTGTGTCGATGCGTTGATAGCCGTAGAGCCGGCAGGTAGCAGTGGCGACGGCCTCGATGTAGCTCCAGTACGGCTGGTCCTGGGGCAGGATGTCACTTGTTCCGCGGGGTGCCTGATACAATGAGCCTCCCTGATAACCTATTGGATGCCTGATTATACCGTAAGCCGGTATGGGAGAGAAGCCTCACAACTCCAATTGCGGCCTGGAGTTGGGCGGATTATACTTTGATAAGTATTTGGGTAGAAAGTGGTGCAGGGTGATCGCATAGCAATTGGATATCAACGAGCTGCTAACCAGGGCACGGGAGTACCTGCCTGCCGAGAAAGTGGGGCTGATCGAACGGGCCTACCAGTTCGCTGTCAGCTGCCACGAGGGCCAATGGCGTAAATCCGGCGCCCCGTATCTGGAGCATCCCCTTGAGACGGCAGGCGTGCTGGTGGAGCTTCAACTGGACGCTGCTACCCTGGCGGGCGCCTTGCTTCATGATGTGGTGGAGGACTGTGCCATACCACTGGCCACACTTGAAGCGCACTTCGGCGCGGAGGTGAGCCGGCTGGTGGACGGCGCCACCAAACTAACAAGGATTTCTCAGCGCGCACTGGAAAGTGATGCCGGCGAGCGAACTCCGGTGCCGGCGAGCGCCCAGGCTGAGAACCTGCGCAAGATGCTGGTGGCCATGGCGCAGGACCTCCGGGTAGTGTTCATCAAGCTCGCTGACCGGCTTCACAACATGCGCACGCTGGAGGCGCTTTCTCTGGACAAACGGCACAGCATCGCTCGCGAAACTCTGGAAATCTACGCTCCTCTGGCTCACCGCCTTGGCATCTGGCAGATCAAGTGGCAACTGGAAGACCTGGCCTTTCGTTTCTTGGAGCCGCGCCAGTACCGTCAAATCACCAAGCTGGTAGCTATCCGCCGCGGCCCGCGGGAGGATTTCATTGGCGAGGTGGTGCAGACCATCAGGGTGGAGTTGGACAAGGTGGAATTGAAGGCCGAGGTTTTCGGGCGGGCGAAACACCTTTACAGCATCCATCAAAAGATGGAGAAGTATGCCAAGCAGGGGAAGGAGTTCAGCGATATCCATGATCTCTTTGCCATCCGGGTTGTCGTGGATACGGTCCCGGATTGCTATTCTGCTCTCGGGGTGAGTCACAATCTGTGGCATCCCATACCCGATGAGTTCAACGATTTCATCGCCAACCCGAAGGGCAACGGCTATCGCTCTCTCCACACCACAGTGATGTACCGTGGGGCCACCCCGCTGGAGATACAGATTCGCACCCGCGAGATGCACCGCATTGCCGAGTATGGAATAGCCGCCCACTGGCGTTATAAAGAAGGGGACAAGGCGGGTTTGCGGTTCGAGGAGAGGATCTCCTGGATGAGGCAGTTGGTGGAGTGGCATGGGGAGCTGAGCGGCTCGGAGGAGTTTCTGGAATCCGTCAAGACTGACATCTTTATCGACCAGGTCTTTGTCTTTACTCCGAAGGGAGAGATCAAGCCTCTGCCTCAAGGAGCTACCCCGCTGGATTTCGCCTACAGAATTCATACGGATTTGGGGCACCGGTGTATCGGAGCCAAGGTGAATGGCAAGTTGGTGTCTCTTAATTACCAGTTGCGCAATGGGGAAACCGTAGAAATCATGACAGCCAAGGCGGCCAAGGGGCCCAGTCTGGACTGGCTCAACTCGGAGTTGGGCTATGTTCGAACCTCCCATGCGCGCGAGAAGGTCAGACAGTGGTTCAAGAAGCAGGAGCGCTCCGTCAATATCGAGCGCGGCAGAGCCTTGCTCGAAAAGGAGGTGAAGCGGCTGGGGCTGACGGAAGCCAACTATGAAGAACTGGCGAAGTTGTTCAAGTACGAGAGCCTGGACGATTTCCTGGCAGCGCTTGGCTACGGTGCTGTTACCGCGACGCAGCTAGCTCAGAGAATTGGCGCTCAGCAGGAGCAACCCCGCCTGGTGTCGGAGATCACGCCGGGAGCGGGCGTGCTTTCGCCGGGGGTGCAGGTGCTGGGGGTGGGGAATCTGCTTACCAACTTGGCGAAATGCTGTCATCCTATTCCCGGCGATGGCATCATCGGTTACATCACGCGAAACCGCGGTGTGACGGTGCACCGCAGTGATTGCCACAATGTGGTGCACGAGGACGAAAAGGAAAGGCTGGTCAGAGTGGAGTGGGGCAAGAGCGTGCAGCAGTACCCTGTGGGTGTGCAGATTGACTCAAAGAACAGAGTGGGTCTCCTGCGCGACATCAGCGCCACTGTGGC
>JAENJB010000028.1 GCA_016844565.1 Dehalococcoidia bacterium | reverse complement strand
GTACCCCAACGTTCTAGCAGCCATTAAGCAGGAGTGGGAGAAGCGGGCCCATGCCTGGGAGCGACCACCCATTCTGAACGAAAATGAGGCTCGGCAATTCATTCACATCTACCGCCGCCGCGCTGACCTTAGGTCAGCTGATGTTGCGCCCCAAGTATGGTTTCTTTCGTACGAAACCCTTCTAGCCAATGTTTTTAGGCAAAACGCTCGCAGGTGGGAGATGCCGCCGACATTCCCATTTTCGGCTTGGGTTGCGTTCCTGGATTCGCGCCTTCCATGGGTTCCCAAAGATCCCAGGGCCATCGTGAATGCCATACTGAAAGGACACTCATCTGCATTTGATTTGCCAGAACCGGTTGTCCTAGTACGTAAGAAGGCCTTCGGAGACAGGGTTACAACAAAGGATGAGGAAGATGCAACGCAACTGGTACTCAGCGCCTTTCACATAGTCAGTAAGGTTGAGCGATCGAGGGCTGCCGTTTTGTCACGGGGACGTCGGAGCGATGCTGCACGTGAGTCTATAGAAGCAAGGAAGGTCGCTGTTGGCGAAATAAGTAGTGCCTTGCAAGAAACCATTAGCAGTCTCAGGGAGCAGCTAGCAAAACAGAAGACCGAACTGATGCAGGGTCGGGCCAAGCCAAAGCAAGGGGAGGAAGATCTGAAAGAGGTCGGGGCCGAAGGTGGGAGAAAGCCAAAGCCGGTGCCGCGCCACAAACGGCGACGTAGGACTTAGCGTTATCGGAAATGTGCCACAGATGCACATCGTTGTAGAAGGCATGGGCTATGCCATAAATATCAGAGATGCTATGCCGATGATTCAAAAACTGTCCCAATAATATTTGGTGGTCTTTCGGATACAGTGGTGGCAGCGACTGGACTTGAACCGGTGACCAAGGGCTAGAAACCACCGTCACCTGAAGCTAAGATGCTCGAAACTCTAACTCTGTAAGTGGTACAGCTATTGGGGGAACGTAACTTCCAGGAGGCTATGCTTTCTGTGCCAGTTCAAAATATGGTGGGTGACGGGCCGCCAGCTAATGAACGCCAGAAACCGTGTTAATGGTGCGTCAGGCAAACTCATCAAATTGTCTTGCAGCCACCGGAGAAAAGTGTGGTAACGGCGAAATGGCCCTACTTCCCCTTCGTATTGCTTCAGGCCATCTTCCAGGCTCATTCTCCCTTCTATGACCCTTTGTACAATGTCCCCGCATTTAGTACCGAAGTACAGGGCAGGCCTGATGCCGAATCCGGTCAGTGGTTCACATTGCCCTGCGGCATCACCAACAAGAAAGACGTTGCCAATTGTTGACTTCCTGAGACGGCAGGGCAAGAAGCCACCATGCATTTCAGCTGGCTGCAAACGGAATCGGTTCAAGAGCGATATCAGATTCGGCACCAGGCCGGTGTGGCCGTTATAGCTGCCAATGCCAATTCTCGCTTGCTTTCCACAGGGGAAAAACCAGCCAACCCCGGGTCTTACCAGCCCGGAATCACACCAGAAATGTAATCCTTCACCCTGGTAATCGACAGTGGTCTCAATGCCGAAGCTCATATCGGATTTTCGAACAAAATCACTCTTAAGCGAACTCGCCAGAACCGCTTTCCACCCTGAAGCATCGACAATGCATTTTCCGCGAAACAAACCGCTATCCGTCTCCACATAGCCATTGCTTAGTCCCAGAACATTAGCCCTTAGTACTTTGGCCTGAGAACGTTCGTACAGAGTCTGGCAAAGTTTCTGGTAGTCTAAGGCGCAGAAGGGATACAAGAGGTCATACTGGATGGTTCTGGAAGGAGTGTGGATAAAGCCGTTGCAGTAGACTTGGAGTACGCTGTCCAGACAACCCAGCGATTCCAGTACGTTCAAAGTGGTCCCGCAGGCTGAGGTCTGTTCAGTTCCTATCTCATTCCGGTCAATGAGCAGGACGTTGCCCCTTAGCCGAGCCGCTACCGCCAATCCGGCGAAGCTACCACCCACAACAATAGCGTCGTACTCTTGTCTCAACACTTAGCTGAGTCCCATCTTCAGTCAGCGTTCCATCAATGGTCTATATGTCTCAGAGCGCAGCCTTTCCCATGGCTCAAATCACACTGCCCTGACTCCGAAAGTGGTACCAACTACTGAGTTAGAGTTACGACCATTCTAGCTTCAAGGATCGTCACCGGCATTGTGGACGGGAATAGGAAGTGGCAGCGACTGGACTTGAACCAGTGGCCAAGGGCTTATGAGTCCCCTGCTCTACCGCTGAGCTACGCTGCCATAGCAAAAAGTCTAGCGCATCACTCTGGTAGTGTCAACCGCTCTCCCCGCACACCCCTCCTGGATTCCCGCCGGAGCCTACCCCGTATGACCCATCGGGACTCGCAATGACAGGTTGGGCGGGTCGCGTGGTTTGACGCTCATGGTGGGCTCTGCTAGAATCTCGCTTTGCCTCGGCCCCAGACCTTTCGGCGGAAAGGAATTCTTTTTTCAGGAGGCATCTATGGCCCTCCTCTATCAGAAAGAAGGCCGCGTCGCTATCTTCACCCTCAACCGTCCCGAAGCTTTCAACGCCCTGGACCCGGATACCCTGAGGGAGTTGGGTAAGGCGCTGGAGGACTTCCGTGACGACGATGAGTGCTGGGTGGGCATAGTCACCGGCAGCGGCGAGCGGGCGTTCTGCGCCGGCGCCGATGTGAAGAAGACCATTCCCTTCTTAAGGGAATGCCGCGACAAGCCGCAGCAGATGCCGGCGACCCTGTGGCGCGGATTCGAGCTGTGGAAGCCCGTGATTGCCGCCGTGAACGGCATGGCCCTTGGCGGCGGACTGGAGTTGGCCCTGGCCTGCGACCTGCGCCTGGCGGCCGAGAACGCTTCCTTCGGCACGCCGGAGGTGAAGCTGGGTTTGATCCCGGGCTGGGGTGGGACGCAGAGGCTTCCGCGGTTCATCCCCCCGGCCAGAGCGGCGGAGCTTCTGTTCACCGGCAAGCCCATCGATGCTCAGGAGGCCTACCGCATTGGCCTGGTGAACAAGGTCGTCCCTTTGAAGGATCTGATGGCGGAGGCAAGGGCCTGGGCGAAGAGCCTGTGCGAAGTTGGTCCTCTGGGTCTCAGGGCGGCGAAGGAGGCCATGGTGCGCGGCACCAGTATGCCTCTTGACGAAGGTCTGCAACTGGAGCTGGCACTATTCCAGACCCTCTTGTATACGGAGGATGTGGGGGAGGGGATAGACGCCTTTCTGGGAAAGAGAAAGCCGGATTTCAAAGCACGTTAGGGGGTAGCCATGGCTGTCAAGCAAGTGGGCATTGTCGGCTGCGGGCAGATGGGATCAGGTATTGCTGAGGTCTGCGCGCGCGCCGGCTACATCGTAGTGGTTTCAGAGGCAGACGAGGCGCTGCTGAAGAGGGGTCTGGCCTCCATCGAGGGCTCGCTGGCTCGGGCCGTGTCGCGAGGCAAGATGACCGAGGCTGATAAGGCAACGACCTTGAAGCGCATATCAGGGACTACCAGTGTGGAGGGGTTCAAGGACTGCCAGCTTGTTATCGAGGCCGTGGTGGAGAATATGGCGGAGAAGAGGAAGGTCTTCGCCGCCCTTGACCAGGCTTGCCAGAAGGACGCTATCCTGGCGAGCAATACCTCATGTCTATCAGTTACCGAGATGGCCGTGGCCACCAAACGGCCGGATAAGGTACTGGGCATTCACTTCTTCAACCCGGTGCCGGTAATGAAGCCGGTGGAGTTGGTGAGGACCATCCTGACCAGTGCGGAGACCATCGCCACAGCGCGCGACTTCAGCCAGTCCCTCGGCAAGAGCGTAGTCGTTTCGCCGGATACGCCGGGTTTCATAGTCAACCGCCTGCTCACTCCTTACCTGCTGGATGCTGTCAGGTTGTTGGAGAGCGGAACGGTCAGCAGGGAGGACATCGACCAGGCGGTTACCCTGGGGTTGAATCACCCGATGGGCCCGCTGGCCCTGGCTGACCTCATCGGTCTGGATACCCTTTACTCTATATCCACCGCCCTGTACGAGGAATTCAAGGACCCCAGGTATGCCGCGCCTCCTCTGCTGCGGCGGATGGTGCTGGCGAGATGGCTGGGCCGCAAGACCGGCAAGGGCTTTTACGACTACCCCAAAGTTAAAGCCTGATTCCTCCACTGTGGTAAAATAGGTCTGGTAGCTGCGAGGCGCTGGCATGCCAGCGCCTCCTTATCTGAAGGAGACTGACCGTGGCGGTTCAAGTGAACGAAGCAAAAGAGCAGTCCAACATCAGGTTTGTCACCTCGGGCGGCATAACCTGGATGGATATCGAAGACCCCACTCCAAAGGACATTGAGTTCCTGCGGGGACACTACCCATTCCATCCCCTCGACCTGGATGACTGCCTCAGCCGGATCCAGTTGCCCAAGGTGGACGATTACGAGGAGTACGTTTTCCTCATCCTTCACTTCCCCGTTTTCAGGCAGGAAGTACGGCAAACGGTGGCCAGCCAGGTCTCCGTCTTCCTTGGAAGTAACTACCTCGTTACTCTTCACCAGAAGGAGTTGCGTCCGGTAGGGGAGTTCTTCCAGCAAAGCGAGGCTTCCGAAGAGGTGCGCCAGGATAATATGACCCGAGGGACGGGATATTTGCTGTACCGGATTGTAGACAGGCTGGTGGACTACTGGTTCCCGATGCTGACCAATCTTCTGGAGAGAATGGACCTGGTGGAGGACAAGGTATTTGACGAGACCGTGGAGATGGGGGCGGCGGTGGCATTGTTGCGGCGTGATCTGATCAAGCAGCGTCGCATATCATGGCCGATGAGAGACATAGCCCAGACCCTCGGGCTGAAGCTGCAGCGCTTCACCGCAGAGGACATGACGGTCTACTTCGGGGATATCGTCGACCACATAAACAAGATATGGCATACCCTCGACGAGCTGCGTGAGGTGATAGAGGTGTACAAGGACACCGACTATACCCTCGGTACGGAGCGGGTCAACGCCGTGCTCAGGGTGCTGACAGTGATCTTCACCGTGCTGCTGCCCTTCATGGTGACATCCGGCATCTACGGTATGAATGTCGTCCTGCCCGGCGGATTGGTGGAGGGTAGCCTGTGGACCTTCAGCGCAGTGATGGCGCTTTCCCTGCTATCCACCGGAGTAATGCTCTACTACTTCCGACGGAAACGCTGGATATAGAGGTTGTTGAGTAACCTCTCACCCTTATTCCCTCTCTCCTTCGAAAGGAGAGAGGGAAAGAATTCTATGAAAGGGGCAAAGCCCCTTTCCATCCTGTTGTTTGTTTGCCGCGGATGTGGGTTATGGCCGCCGGATATCAGGTGGCTGACCGGAAGGGCGTGAAGCTGGAGCTGTGAGCAACGCGCCGGAGCCCAGGTTTATCGTGGACAACAATGTGGCGAAGCTGGCCCGATGGCTCAGGATAATGGGCTATGACGCTATCTCTTTTAAGGGGGGCGACGACCGCCGGATGATCGACCTGGCGCTTGGTGGAGGAAGGGTGCTGGTCACCAGGGACAGGCAGATAATGAAGAGGCGGGTCATCGCCAGCGGCCGCCTCAAGGCGATATTGATTGAGCAGGAGTGGTCCCAGTACCAGTTGAGACAGCTGGTGCGGACGATGAATCTCAAGGATGCCGGCGCTTTCAGCCTCTGCGTTGAGTGCAACCGGACGCTGTTGCCCCGGCGGAGAGAGGAGGTGGAGGACCTGGTGCCGCCTCATGTCTACCGCACCCACACCCAGTACATGCAGTGCCCCTCGTGCCGGCGGGTCTACTGGCAGGGCAGCCACTGGGCGGCCATGCGCCGGAGGATCGAGGAGTCGGGATGGAACCGTGATGGTGACACGCCGGTAAGGAAAGAGGACGGGGAGGGTTGATGGGAGCAGCCAGGGTGAAGATCGTGACGACGGAGGAGATGCGTCTGCTCGAGAAGCGCTGCGCCGAGGGCGGATTGACCTGGGAGGTGCTGATGGAGAAGGCGGGACTTGGCGTGGCGCAGGTGGTGAAGGAGCTGCTGAGCGAAGCCCCGATTCCACCGGGGCGCATACTGGTGCTGGTGGGGCCTGGCAACAACGGCGGCGACGGTCTGGTGGCGGCGCGCCACCTCCATGACCGGGGCTTCCAGGTAAGTCTTTACGGCGGCAACAAGAAGCCGAAGGGCAGGAACCTGGAGTTGGTAATGGAGCGTGCGCTCCCCTTCTTCTCTGCCTCGGAGGACGAGGGTGGAGTGGTATTGCAGAGAGAGATAGCCTCGGCGGACGTGGTGATTGACGCGCTCTTCGGCACCGGCATGAGCCGCCCCGTCGAGAATCCCTATCGAGGGATACTGGAGATGCTGAGGAGGGTCAAGTCCCGACTGCGTCTGGATTCCCGTCCGCTGGTTGTGGCCGTGGACATGCCTTCCGGCCTGAACGGTGACACCGGTGAGGTGGACGATGTCGCTCCCTACGCTGACGTGACCGTCACGCTGGGGTGTCCCAAGTTTGGCCTTTTCGCCTTTCCCGGCGCCGATAGGGTGGGCCGGCTGGTGACTGTGGACATAGGTATACCATCAAGTCTGACTGATCCGCTGTCGGCGGACCTGCTCACCGATGGGTGGGTGCGAGAGGCCCTTCCGGCGCGTCCGAAGGATGCTCATAAGGGGACTTTCGGGCGACTGCTGGTGGTGGCCGGTTCCGTCAGCTATGTTGGGGCGGCTTGTCTGGCTTGCTCTGGCGCGCTAAGGGTCGGCGGCGGGCTGGTCACCCTGGCTGCCGCTCGTAGTCTGCACCCCATCGTGGCGGCCAGGCTGATCGAGGCCACCCATCTGCCTCTTCCTGAGGCGGAACCGGGCGTCATCGGCGCTACGGCTGCGGAGGTGCTTGGAAAGGCGCTTCCGGAATATGAAGCCTTGCTCCTGGGGTGCGGGCTGGGCCAGCATCCGGCCACCGCTGAGTTTGTGAAGCTGGCCTTATTGGAAAGTCATTCCAATCAGCGCATTCCTCTGGTGCTGGATGCCGACGGTCTCAATCTGGTCTCCCGGACATATGAGTGGTGGCGCAAGCTCGCAGAAAAAGTTATAGTTACTCCCCATCCAGGGGAGATGGCACGCCTGACGGGGATGCCTGTGTCTGAGATACAAAGAAACAGGGTTGAGACGGCCAGGCAGAAGGCGCAGGAATGGAAGAAGACGATAGTGCTAAAGGGGGCATACACTGTTGTCGCCGGCGCTGATGGACGGGTAGCTCTGAGCCCCTTTGCCAATCCCGGGCTGGCCTCGGCAGGGACCGGCGATGTCCTGGCCGGGTGCATCGCGGGATTGCTGGCTCAAGGGCTGGCGCCGTTCGAGGCGGCGGCCTGCGGCGTCTATATTCACGGCAAGGCGGGGGAGAAGGTGAGAGAGGAGCTCGGCGATATGGGGATGACGGCCGGTGACCTCACCGGGCAATTGCCCCTGGCGATAAAGGGGTTGCGGGGAACTGATTCGGGCCGGAGGTGACCATGCTGCTGGCACTGGACATAGGTAATACCAATATCGTGGCCGGCGTCTTCCAGGGGGAAGAGTTGCGGGCCACGTGGCGAATGGCCACCAGCGTTCACCGCACGGCTGACGAGTATGCTATTGTTCTGCTTGGCCTGCTGCAGAACAAGGGTGTCTCTGTGGGGGAAATCAAGGAAGTCGTCATATGCAGCGTGGTGCCGCCATTGACGGAGACTTTCGAAAAGCTGTCCCGCGAGTACTGCGGTGTCGCTCCGCTGGTGGTGGAGGTGGGGGTGAAGACGGGGGTCCGCATTCAGATGGAGAACCCGCGTGAGGTGGGTGCCGACAGGATAGTGAACGCTGCGGCTGCTCACCGGCTTTACGGAGGGCCGCTTATTGTCATCGATTTGGGAACGGCGACCACTTTCGACGCGGTTTCGAAGGAGGGGGACTATCTCGGAGGGGCGATAGCTCCGGGTATCGGTATTGCCGCCGAGGCCCTCTTTCAGCGTACGGCCATGCTGCCTCGCGTGGAGATGGTGCGTCCGCCGCGGGCTATCGGCAAGAACACGGTAGCGGCCATGCAATCGGGGATCATCTTCGGCTACAGCGGGCTTATCGAAGGAGTGGTCTCCCGCATCAAGCGCGAGATGGGGGGACAGGTGAAGGTAGTGGCCACCGGAGGGCTGGCGGGCATTATGGCCAAAGACTCCCCGGTCATAGACATTGTCAATCCCGACCTGACCCTGTACGGTTTGCGACTGGTGCACGATATCAACAAGTCCTGATTGGTGCTAGAGCTGGCAGGAGGGCATCCGATGTTGTCAAAGAAGACGGTGGTCCTGGGGGTGACGGGCAGTATTGCCGCGTACAAGGCGGTGGATTTGGCCAGCAAGCTAACCCAGGAGGGCGCCACGGTGGAAGTGGCGATGACACCCGCTGCGACGGAGTTTGTTTCGCCCCTGACCTTCCGGGCGATTACGGGTCGCCCCGTGGTCACCGACATGTTCGATTCCGATGTGGAGTTCAGCATCGAGCATGTGGCGCTGGCGGAGAGGGCTGATGTGGTGGTTGTGGCGCCGGCCACGGCTGACATCATTGCTCGCATGGCGGCGGGTATGGCGGATGACACGGTTTGCTGCACTGTGCTGGCGACGAAGGCCCCTGTAATCGTGGCTCCGGCGATGCACGCCGGCATGTACCAGAATGCGGTTACCCAGGACAACATCCGGCGGCTCAAGGCCCGTGGCTTTCACATCGCTGGCCCCGCTCATGGGAGGCTGGCTTCCGGTGGGGTGGGGCCGGGACGCTTCGTAGAGGTGGAGGAGCTTCTGGCGGCTATCAGGCAGGTGCTGGGCAAGAGCGTAGGTCTGGCCGGCCGCGCCGTACTGGTAACGGCTGGAGGCACTCAGGAGCCCATCGACCCGGTGCGATTCGTGGGGAACCATTCCTCGGGAAAGATGGGTTACGCGATAGCCGAGGCGGCTCGTGACCGGGGGGCCACCGTGACCCTGGTGGCGGCGCCCAACTCCTTGCCGGACCCCGCCGGGGTGAAGGTGGTGAGAGTGGGCAGGGCGGTGGAAATGCGGGAGGCCGTCTTGAAGGCAGCAGTCGGGAAAGACGCGCTCACCATGGCGGCGGCGGTGGCGGACTACCAGCCTAAAGTTGTATCGGAGAGCAAGATGAAGAAAGGCGCCATGTCTCTGAACCTCGAACTGGTCAGGACACCCGATATCCTGGCCGAGGTGAAGGGCATTCCCATCAAGGTGGGGTTTGCCGCGGAGAGCGAGAACCTGCTGGTGAATGCCAGAGCTAAGCTGAAACAGAAGGATCTGGACCTTATCGTGGCCAACGACATCACTTTGCCGGGAAGCGGCTTCGGCTCCGACAACGACCGTGTATCACTCATTGACAGAAGAGGGAAGGTGGAAGATCTGCCCTTGATGTCCAAGAGGGAAGTGGCTGAGAAGGTTCTCGACAGGGTGGAAACGTTCCTGAAACAGATGCGCACACCTTCAAGGAAGCGTATCGGCTGAAGGCCCAGCCTGGGACTGCTCCTCTTTTCCCATAAACACCTTCATGTGCGGCCAGGGTATCTCGATTCCCTGCGCGTCGAATTCCTTCTTAATCCTTCTCCTGAGCTCAGCCATTACGTCCCATTGTTTGAGAGGCTGTGTTTCGCCTGCCACTTTGATGACAACCGCCGAGTCGCCCAGTTCGTCTACCCGGAGAAGCCCCGGCGTCTTCGCAATGAACGACGGTCCCCACTGGAGCTCCCGTGCCATGTCCTCCCAGGTCTTCTTGATTACGGCCATCACCCTGTCCACATCTTCCTTGTAGGCTACGCTAATATTCAGATTTGCTCTTGACCAGACTTTGGTGAAGTTGCTGGTCACCCGGATCTCGCCGTTGGGAACAATATGAAGGGCACCGTCCATGTCTCTCAGCGTAGTTCTCCTCAGGTTAACTGATTCCACCACGCCGGACACTTCTGCGATACGGATGACATCACCCACGTTATACTGGTTCTCCATGGTGATAATGAGGCCGGAGATCAGGTCTTTCACCAGGTTCTGGGCACCGAAACCAATAGCGATGCCTGCCACGCCGAAGCCGGCCAGAAGGGCGGCGATGTTGATCTCCAGCTCGGAAAGAAGCAGGAATGCGGTGGTGAGGAAGATTACGATGCTGCCCACGGAAACAAA
>JAENJB010000154.1 GCA_016844565.1 Dehalococcoidia bacterium | reverse complement strand
AGGCGGTCTGTCGGGACAAGACTCCTCCCATTGTAGCACTCCCGTTGAAGATGGGCTATGCACACCCATTAGTGGCGGGGTATGGCGCAGGCGTCGGGCAAAATGCTAGAATCTTAGACTGCCGTAGGTACGGGGGAGTGTCGGAATTGGCAGACGAGCATGACTTAGGATCATGTGCCGCAAGGCATGGGGGTTCGAGTCCCCCCTTCCCCACCAGGGAAGATTATTCCACACCGGGAAGTCGAGGCCTTTCTTGAACTGGCGTTGGGCTCCTCTAAGTGACCCGCCTCCAAAGCGCATTGCGGCCTCCGGCGTCTTTCCGGAGCTTAGCTAAGGCTGGCTTTCCACCGGTCCGCCCAACCGTCTGGTGTCCGCCAAGTGGCCAAGCCTAATCCATGTATGATTTACATCATAGTTGGAGGCTTGCCTTTCCCCTATAATGGTTCACGGATAGTACATGGAGGCGAACGAAAATGAGTCCGAGTTGTCCCGGTCAAGACACAAGATACCTGCGGGTGGAGCTTTACAAGTGCCCCAACTGCAAAGCCGAGGTGGAGATTTTCTCTAATGAGACACGGGTGAAATGCTATAACTGCGGCAAGTACGTGTATAAGGAGCAAATGCCCTCTTGCATCAGCTGGTGCTCGGCAGCCCGTGAGTGCCTCGGCGAGGAAAGATGGAAGCAACTTAGAGGAGAAGAAGAGAAATGAACAATCAGAGGAGACCGACCGATATCCTGTCCGAGGACCACAAGGAGGTCCTGGCAAAACTGAGCAAGATGGGCGAGACCCTGGCTTCCATCGACAAGAAGCCCGACCTGGAAAGCCTGAAGGAGTACGGCAAGTTCTTCAAGCGCGACATCTGGGCCCACTTCGACAAGGAGGAGAAAGCGCTCTTCCCGGAGATGGAGAAGTTCATCCCGAGGGACCAGGGACCCATCGGCGTCATGCTCCTGGAGCACAAGGACCTGAGAGAGGCCAACGATAAGTTTCAGTCGGCCCTCGCCGCCCTCCTCCAGGACGTCAACAACGCCGGTGCGAAGCAGATCATCCGGCACGAAGGGTACACCATCATTGACGTCCTTCAGCAACACATCCATAAGGAGGACAACATCCTCTTCATGATGGCCAACATGCACATCAATGACGCTCAGAACAAGAGGATACTGGAGGTCTTCGCCGGGATAGACAGGGAATACGGTAAGTGAGGAGGCTATCCGGAGGGGCGAAACAGTTCGCCGGTTGTCATTGCGAGCCCCGACACAATCGGGGCGAAGCAATCTCAGGCAGCTCTTATGAGATTGCTTCGTCATCCTTCACAAGTGAAGGCTTCCTCGCAATGACAGTGGCGGAGGGTCAAGGCCAGAGGTCAAAGAGGAAAACAGGATGGAAACAACGATAATCGACAAAACCCGGTGGCAGCAGGAGTTCTACAGCCAGGTGGAACCGATAAGGCTGAAGGACCCTCTGGCTTCCTTCCTCGGCGCCATAGCGCCTGACGGAGTCATGTTCTACCGCTTTGAAGACGCTGTCAAGCTCGCCGGGCATTCCTGCCCCGCCGTGGCCACCGCCTACAAGATGACGGCCAAGGCCCTGGCCAGGCTTTATCCCAACGAGACACCGGTGCGGGGAGAGATCAACGTGGTCGTCCCCGGCGGCCCGGGGGATGGCGCCCTGGGCCCCATGTCCCAGGTCATCGCCCTCATCACCGGGGCGGCCGCCGGAGAGCGGCTTCAAGGGCCTGGCAGGACATTTCCGCCGCTCCGAGAGGCTGAAGTTCAACGGGAAAGGCAACGGCGCTTTTATCTTCCAGAGGTCCGACACCGGCAGGACGGTGGAGATAACTCCACACACCGACCGGCTGCCCCAGGATGACAGGATGCGGGTACTCATGCCGAAGCTGTTGAGTGGAAAGGGAAACGCCTCCGAACGGGAGGAGTTCATCAGGCTGTGGCAGGCAAATGTCCGCCGCGTGCTTGGAGACGAGATTCCGGGACTATTTGAGATCGAAGAGAGAGACAGTTGATCTTCGTATGCAGCAAGAGGCGCACCAACGCTGTACTCTCCCCCCTGGCGGGGGAGAGTGAGAGAGAGGGGGCGCTTCACAAGGAGTTCACCCTCTCCCTCGCCCTCTCCCGTCAAGGGAGAGGGTAAGACTGACGGAAGACAAGATTAAAGGAGGCTACCATGAACGAGAACACGGTCACCATAGACTTGAGACCACTGGCGCCGCCGGAGCGGCACTCCCTGATATTCAGTACCTGGGCTAACCTGCCGGTGGGCCACACCATGCGGATTGTAAACGACCACAATCCGATGCCCCTCAAGTACCTCTTCCAGGGCGAGTACCCCGGCCAGTTCGACTGGCAGTACGAGAAGTCCGGCCCCACGGACTGGATCGTACGCGTGCAGAGGACCGCGCCGGCGCCGGGAGGCCCGATGCATCGGGACCCGGAAGAGGAGAAGGCGGCTTTCAAGGACCTCATCAGGAGGTTGCATGCCGGCGCAGAGACGGCAGCCATCAAGGAAGAAGCCAAAGACGTGCTCAGAGGCATGGATGCCCGGAAGCTGGCTATGCTGGAGCAGGAGATAATCCAGGAGGGAGTGGGACGGGCGGAGATGCGACGGCTGTGCGACGCTCACCTGGAAATCATGAGGGAGAACCTGGATGAGGGCTTGATCGAGCCGGAGACCGGCCATCCGATACACACCCTGATGGAGGAACACAAGGTCATCAAGGCCCAGTTGGCGGAACTGGGAGAGTTTCTGGCCCATCTGAAAGCCCAGGGGAACGGCGCTCACCCGGACCTGCAGATACCGAGGGAGATCGCCCATCACCTGCTGGAGGCGGAGAAACACCACGAGAGGGAGGAGCAGGTCATCTTCCCGCACCTCGAGAAACACGGGGTCACCGAGCCGCCGCAAATAATGCGCGAGGAGCATGAGGAGCTGCGGGCCAGGAAAGAGAAGTTGCATCAGGTAAGCTCGAGCCCGGATAGGTACGCACCGCAGGAGGTGTTAAAATATCTTCAAGAAGCCGGAGACTATCTGGTCAAGGAGATGACCAACCACATCTACAAGGAAGACAACGTGCTTTATCAGATAGCCCTTCAGACCATAGAGAAAGACGAATGGGCAGAGATGAAAAAGAGGTGTGACGAGATTGGTTATTGCTGCTTCACCCCCGCAAACTAGAGGGAGCATCTCCAGAGAGCTGGTCGAGACCTTCGAGCACGAACTGGCGGGCACGGAGCTAACAGTCGAGGAGGTGCGCATCGGCGTCTTCTACACCGCCGTGAAGCTCTCCGATGGACACGCGGGTGTAGCTTTCACCCCTCGCGACCAGGCGGATACCGTCTGCTGTCCCCGCTCGGCGGGCCGCATGCCCGCTTCCGGCAAGCTGAAGGGAAGCAGTATCTGGAAGCTGCTACCTTAAGGAGCACGGAGTGCCTGGCGCCAGAATCCTCCCCGGCGTCGACGCGCTGGACGCGGTCAAGTTCGAACCAGGGGATCGGGTGGTACTGGTAGGGGCCTTCACACCCTTCATTAGAAAGCTGCGGCCGATCGTCAAAGAACTGCTCATCATCGACCGACACCCGCAGGCCCTCAAGCCCCACGAGATGGTCATGTGGCGCGCCCCTGAGAGAGCATCGGAGGTGCTTACCCTGGCCAGCGTCGCGGTAATCACCGGCTCCGCCATGGTGGAGGGCGGCCTGGAGGAACTCCTGACTTTCTGCCGTAAGGCAAGGGAGATCGTGATGGCCGGGCCCACCGCCAGCATGTGGCCGGAACCACTCTTCCGTCGCGGGGTAACTGCCCTCGGCGGCATCACCGTACGTGACGCCGACCGCCTGCTCCAGGTAGTGGGCGAGGGCGGTTCGGGGTATTTCTTCGCCGGCCCGGCGAGGAAGATGGCCATTGTGAGGGAGAAATAGGATTGACTATTACTGTCATTGCGAGCGAAGCGAAGCAATC
>JAENJB010000153.1 GCA_016844565.1 Dehalococcoidia bacterium | reverse complement strand
GACTCCACCATAGCCTACCAACATTATGGCCGCGGCCTGGACATCGGCCTCATTCGCCGGGTGAACGCTATCGCCACCCGGGGACTCCGGCCGGACCTCGTCATCCTCATGAGCCTGCCGCCCGAGACAGGGCTGGGACGCAAGAAGGACGGGGAAGACGACAGATTCGAGAGCGAAGAACTGGCCTTTCACCGCCGGGTGCGGGAAGGCTATCTGGCATTGGCTGCGGCAGAACCAAAGCGCTGGCTGGTGATTGACGGTTCACTATCTTCACAACGAATAGCCGACATTATCTGGCAGCGAGTGAGCCGGCTGCTGGACGCCCCTCGGGCACCCGGTTAGACACGAGCGTCCCGCGAAGCCCACGACTTGAGACAACTGACCTGCCAATGAAGGAGATATGTTATGACGCTGCCTGAGAAACAGAAAACGGATGCCATGCTCTTGGCCCAAGTGAGCGGGCTGACCGGCATGGTGGAATATCAAGAAGGCTCCGTTGTCAGCCGGACGATAATGGACCAGAGAAGCGGGACAGTGACCCTGTTTGCCTTCGGAGAGGGACAGGGGTTGAGCGAACATACCGCGCCTTTCAATGCCATGGTCTACGTCATGGACGGCAAGGCCAGAGTCATTATAGGCGGCAAGCCGTTCGACCTCAGCGCAGGGGACGCGATTATTATGCCGGCCAACCAGCCGCATGCGCTTCAGGCGATAAGCAGGTTCAAGATGATGCTCATCATGATCAGAGCTTGATGCCCGCCAGGCCAGATCATGCGTCAAGCTTCCTGAGGCGGGGTACCGCTATCAGTAAGAAGATTGTGAAGGCGGTGACCACTCCGCCTCCTATGGCTATGGCCTCTGGCGCGCCGAGATAATTGGCCACGGCGCCCGCCTGGAGCCCGCCCAGCGACGTCAAGCTCCATACCAGACTGTAGATGGCCATCACCCGGCCCCGGACATTGTCAGGGACCAGGTACTGGACCAGTGTATGGGCGGTCAGCATGTACAAGTGCTGCATAAAACCGGCCACGGCAATCACCATGGCTGCCCCGGTGTACTGGCGTGTGAAAGAAAGAAGGATGAGCAGCAGCCCGAAGAAGGCAGAGCCGCCCAGCAGAAGGATGGACTTCTTCTTGAAGCTACCCAGCATGGCCCCCAGGAGCACTCCAGCCAGTGTCCCCATTCCCATGAAAGTTATCAGGAGGCCATACCCTCTCGAATCCACTTGAAGGATGTCCCCGGCGAAAATGGGCAGGAGATAGACGAATGACATGCCGAAAACGCTGTTCAGCAGGACCAAGCCGATTACTGAACTGAAAATGGGATTCCGTAGCACATACTTCAACCCCTCCCACGGGGAGGCGCGGGCATTCCCTCTTTCACCACGGTCTGCTTTTCCAGCCTTGATCCGGGAGATAGCTGTTACCATGGCCAGGTAGGCGGCGGAGGTGATGAAGAAGCAGATGGCCGGGTTGAAGGCCGCCAGCAGCCCCGCTATCGCCGGCCCCACGATGCGGCTGGTCTGATGAATGGTGGAATGGAGGGCGATGGCGTTCATCAGGTCCTTCCGGTCTTCGATCAGGTTGGGAAAGAATGCCTGTCTTGTAGGCCCGTCGATTGAGGTGATCGCGCCGAAGAGGAATGCGAAGACCAGCAGGTGCGGCATCTTGACCACTCCCATCAGGGCAGAAGCCGCCAGGACGAACAGGAGGACAAACAGGCTGAAATTGGTAAGTATGAGGAGCCGGCGCCTGTCGACGCGGTCAGCCAGCACGCCTCCGTAGAGGGTGAAGACGATGCTCGCCGCCCCTTCCACTCCGCCAACCAGTCCGAGGTCCAGAGCTGACCCGGTCAGCTTATATACGAGCCATAGCATGGCGACCTGCCGCATCTGGTTGCCAAAGGTGGTCGCCACCATGCCGAGCCAGTAGAGCCGGAAGCCGGGATAGCGAAGAGACCTGAGGAGGGGAACCTTCTCGGTCACCACGGTCAGGGATAGGCGCATATCCGCAATCTTACACCCGAGCGTTTTATCTCACAAGGCCCGGCACACGCCTGAAGGCAACCTCGGACTTACCACTACCTGTGGCCGCTCATTCCTCAAGAGTCCGGACCATTGAAGCATCGGTAGGCTCACGGGCCTGAGATGGCAAGAAAAGGTGATGGATTTCAAAAACGTCCGGTCACCTCCTAACCCGGAGACTTCCCATACGTTATATATAGCAGTTGACCCATTAATGGAGGTGAAGATGAGAACCTTCAAGGTCGCTGCAGTATTGGGTCTGGTAATCATGCTGGTACTCACCGCCTGCGCTGCTCCTAAGGCTCCTTCCACGCCCACGACCACTGCTCCGCCACTTCAGCCAGTGGCAGCGCCCTCGTCACAGCCCAGCGAGTGGGATAAGGTTCTGGCGGCAGCCAAGAAAGAAGGCATAGTAACAATCTACACCTCTGAGGGGGTTGAGACGCAACAGGCATGGAAGGTGGGAATGAAGCAGTACGGGATAACGGTGGAGACGGTCGGGGGACAGGGAGGGGAGCTGGAATTGAAGATCAAGACAGAGCAGGGAGCGAAGGCCTACACAGCCGACCTGTTCGCCGGTGGTTGGACCAATCAGTTGAGCACCATACAGGCTGGCTATGGGCAACCAGTTAATGTTGCTGCCCTTCCATCCCTTGCGGAGAAAGATGTCTGGGGAATGGACCCGACCAAGTACGACCCTTCCAGGAGCGGTTTTGTTACTAACTGGGCCATCACTCCTTCCATTGCTATTGATACTGACCTGGTAAGGAAAGGCGAGATACAGTCGTGGCAGGACCTGCTTGACCCCAAATGGAGGGACAGGCTGGTCATGACCGACCCCCGTACGGGCAGCGGACCGGGAGCCTCTGGCATGTGGATCTGGATGACCCTGGGTGAGGACTTCTGGAAGAAGATGGCTGCCCAGCGCGTGACTTTTCAGGTGAGGTACGACCTGCCGGTCAATCAGGTTGCCTTCGGCGAGAAGTCCGGGGTCATCTTTCCAGCCATCACGCGACTTACAGCAGCCATAAAAGCGGGGGCGCCTTTGCAGATTGTCCACTTAAAGGAAGGCACCTCCTACAACATCCGTGGCGTGTCCTTTATCAAGAATGCGCCTCATCCAAACGCCGCGCTGGTGCTTCTCAACTGGATGTTTAGTAAAGAAGGGCAGGCAGCGGTGTGTAGCGCTCTGGAGAGTAACAGTGTAAGGAAGGACCTCACTCCAGACTGGCTGAGGATTGCGGAACTGCGACCCGTGGCTTATACCCTGGTGGAGCCGGCCAACAACATAGACCTTGAGGGGCCCCGAAAGGGTGCAGAGTTTACCAAGAAAATCTTTGGCGCACAGTAGCCAGGTAATCCAGTAAAGCCAGTCAGCGCTGACTGGCTTTACTGCCTGAATAGTCGCACGACTTCCGAGACACCCGCAAGGGTTTCACCCACACCCCCGGGTGGCCTGAACGTGTGTGTTGCGACCATGCAGATAGTCCCGTGTTTGGTCAGCATCGTCCTTGCTACCACTCTGTCGCCCACCCCCTGTTGTTGTCCACCCCCTTGAATAGCCCAGCCAGAGCCTGTAAGATTGCCATTTGCGCCTCC
>JAENJB010000152.1 GCA_016844565.1 Dehalococcoidia bacterium | reverse complement strand
GGAGTCGGTGTCAAGGTCTACCACGTATCTATCGGAGGTTTCGACACCCATGCCAGCCAGTTGGAGGACCACCCCCGCCAGTTGAGTCTCCTATCAACAGCTTTGCATGCCTTTTATTCAGACCTGAAAGACCGGGGCCTTGACGACAGGGTACTTATAATGACGTGGTCTGAGTTCGGGAGACGCGTCAAGGGCAACGCCAGCGAGGGCACCGACCATGGCAGTGCGGCGCCCCTCTTTTTCATCGGCACTCCGGTCAAAGCCGGCCTGTATGGCCAGCGGCCAAGTCTTGAGAACCTGGACAACGGAAACCTGCGCTACGCAGTCGATTTCAGGTCGGCGTACGCTACTGTCCTGGAGAATTGGCTTCGTGTGTCCAGTAGAGAGCTGCTGGGCGGTGCCTTCGAGCCGGTCCCCCTGCTGAAGTAGGTCTCAATACTCTCCTGGCAGTTCCTGCCATGACTTTTGCCATGTGGCTTCATTCTTGCCCCACTTGCGTTGGGACACCGCCATATACGAAAATAGCTC
Source organism: Dehalococcoidia bacterium (assembly GCA_016844565.1). Lineage (GTDB taxonomy): Bacteria > Chloroflexota > Dehalococcoidia > JAENJB01 > JAENJB01 > JAENJB01. The sequence goes on along the minus strand of JAENJB010000152.1, from coordinate 4,770 downwards.
TTCCAGAGGGCATGACATTCATGCAGCAATAGGAGGTCTGATGTTTTCCTGGTTTAGGAAGGATAAGACCGAACAGGCAGTCAAGCCGAGCCGGGAGGCCTGGTTCGGCAAGGTCATGCGCCTCTTCGACCGGCCATCGCTGAGCGACGAGCTCTGGGAGGAGCTGGAGGAGGTGCTAATTGCCGCCGATGTGGGGATGAAGACGACGGCGGAGCTAATCGGCCGGGTCAGGCAGCGAGCGAAGGCGGAGAAAGCGGCCCAGCCCGCCAGCGTAAGGGAGTTATTGAAGGAAGAAATGGTCGCTCTGCTGACGGTCACCGGTGGGGCGCCGGACAGACAACCGGGCCGTGTCCCGTGGATTATCCTGGTGGTGGGGGTGAACGGTTCGGGGAAGACGACGAGCATTGCCAAGCTGGCCTACAGTTTCCAGCAGTCCGGAAAGAAGGTGCTGCTGGCGGCGGCGGACACCTTCCGGGCGGCGGCCATAGACCAGCTCAAGGTCTGGGGCGAGAGGGCCGGGGTGGAGGTGGTGGCCCATCAGCCCGGCGCTGACCCGGGCGCAGTGGTCTTCGATGCCCTGGAGGCGGCTGCCTCCCGGCAGGTGGACGTGGTGCTTATAGATACTGCCGGTCGTTTGCACACCCGTGTCAATCTCATGGAGGAGTTGAAGAAGGTCAAGCGGGTTGCTTCGCGGAAGGATGTCACTGCCCCCCATGAGGTGTTGCTGGTGCTCGATGCTACGACCGGGCAGAACGGCCTGGTCCAGGCGAAGCATTTCACCGAAGCCGCAGGAGTTACGGGCATCGTTCTCGCCAAGCTGGACGGCACGGCCAAGGGCGGCATCGTGCTGGCTATCTCCGCCGAGTTGAAGCTGCCGATTCTCTATATCGGCACCGGCGAGAAGCTGGACGACATCGCTCCCTTTGATGCGCGTGCGTTTGTGGAAGCGCTGTGCGGGTGAAAGGTCTTGTTGCAGCGGCCTACCTGTAATGTGTCCACGTGCGGATGACTTTCACTGTCTTGATGTCATCCAGTACCTGATAGACCAGCCGGTGCTGGATACTGATCCTGCGGGAACATGCTTCGGATAGGTCTCCCAGCAGCTTCTCGTACGGTGGTGGGTTCAGATAGGGGTCTTCACTGTCCTTTCAGTCCGGAACGCGCGATCTTCTTCGCGTCTTTCTTAGCCTGCCTGGTAAGGACCAAGCGCCAGGTCACCAGCCTGTATCCTCATCACACTCCTCGACTGGTGTCCTGAGGTCCTCCTGTATGGATTCGCGCATACCAGGTATCGATGTGAGGTATAAGGTCTCCTGGATGGCTCGCCAGTCCTCCTCAGAAACAAGGACTGCGGAGCTTCTCTTACCCACGATCTGGACCGGTTCATGGGACTTCCTGACCTCATCGACGAGGCTGCAAAGGCGTCTTCTTGCTTCCGTTGCTGTAAGTATCGTCATATTTACGGGCCTCCGTGGCGTACGGAATATCGTACGTTATGGGTTAGCCGTTCGTAAGTTATCTGATGGCGGACGGCCAGCAGTCTCTCCCGAATCAATTGCCGTTTTGCCTGCGGGACAGATTCCCAGGGAAACAAGCGGGACTGTCGTTACTTAGGTTTTGCATTTGGCCTCAATAGGCGACTGAATGCTTTTCTGTCCGTCTTATTTTTGGCAGCTTGCTGTCTCCACTGTTCCATGAGTGTGTGCCAGGCCTTGGTGCGGCGAAGTGCTCTGAAGCAATCTAGTGAGAGATGTCCCTTGACATCATTCAGCGCGTAACAGATGATTCGGTAACCGCCTTCAGAGTTACCGGGATCTTTGTGGTCGACTGCAGGGTAAAGAGGGTGGCAGCCTCTCCCACTTCGAATCGGAGTTCCTTCAGTCTTTTCAAAAACCATCTCCACGTCGGAAAATGCACATCGGCCTTTCTGGGTGCGTAGGAGCTTGCGCAGTTCCTCGGCCGATGCCCCTTGGCGTTTTCTCGAAGCCCATTTCTCCCATTTCTTCTGTTGTTCGGTGAGTTTCATCTCAATACCTGTGCGAATAGTCTCAGTTTTGATTCGCTTGGCCATTCTTGCCCCTCAACACACTTACCAGTATTGCGCCAGACTTTTTATCTCGCCGCGGCGAAATCGAGCAGGTTGAGGCGCAGCACCTCTTGCCCGCTCCAGTTGTTGGTGTCCAGGGTGTAGACGATATCAAGATGTGGAGCCATGTCTCCCGCCAGTGAACCCAGGTCGAAGCCGACGGCGTCCCAGACCTGGTTCGCTGCTTTGAGCTTCATTCTCAGGTGCTCTTTCTGGCCACCCATGGTGCGGCACTCGACGACATCCACGCCGTGGCTGAGGAAAACGGGGGTAGGGTTGCCCTGGCCGAAGGGCGCCAGTTGCTGGATAAGCAGGTATGTGTCCCCGGTCAGCTGTTCCAGGGGGGTAACGGCGTCAATCATCAGGCACTGACGCAGGTCAAGGCCGGCTAGCTGGGTGCGCGCTATGGCTACCAGGCGGCGTTGCAGCTCGTCCACCATGTTGGTGTCCAGGGAGAAGCCAGCGGCCATGGGATGCCCGCCGAATCTCGAAAGGATATCCTGGCACTCCTTCAGAGCGGCGGCGATGTTGAACTCCGGTATGCTCCGGGCGCTGCCCCGGCTGACGCCGTCGAGCTTGACCAGTACGGCGGGGCGGTTGAACTCATCCACCAGCTTCCCGGCGGCGATGCCGATGACTCCGGCGAAGAACTCTCCGTCGGCGGCGAAGAGGAGGGGGGAATCCAATCCCTGGGCCAGGACTTTCTCCCTCGCCAGTTTAAAGGTCTTGTTGGTCAGCAGCTTGCGCTCGCTGTTCTTCTCCTCAAGCCCCAGGGCCAGCATGTGAGCCTCCTCCTGGGACTCGGACAGGAGCAGCTTGTAGCTATTGATGGCGTGGTCGAGCCGGCTGGCGGCGTTGAGGCGGGGGGCGATGACGTAAGAGATGCTCTCGGCGCTTACCCTGCCTGGTTCCAGCCTGGCGCAGCGGAGCAGTTCCGCGAGCCCGAGGCGGGGCTTGCTCATGGACTTGAGCCCCTGTTTCACCAAGTAGCGGTTTTCATTCACCAGGGGCGCTACGTCCGCGACCGTGCCCAGGGCCACCAGGTCCATCACTTCGTCCAGGGTCTTCTCCCTGCCGCTCCCCTGGAGCACGGCCTGTAGTAACTTGAACGCGACTCCCACCCCAGCCAGCTCCATCCCCCCCAGGGAGGGGTTTCTCTTGGGGTTGACCACGGCGCAGGCCGGCGGCAGGGTGGAGGTGACCAGGTGGTGGTCGGTGACGATGACGTCCAGCCCCAGACGGCGGGCGTAGTCCACCTCGTAGCTGTTGGCGATGCCGCAATCGGCGGTGATCACCAGGTTCACTCCCTGGTTGTGCAGACGCTCCAGGGCGGCGGTCCTGAGGCCGTAGCCTTCCTCGTGGCGGTGCGGAATATATGGCACAGCCTTCGCCCCGAGGGCCGACAGCCCGTGCACCAGCAGGGCCGTGGCGGTGATGCCGTCGGCATCGAAGTCGCCATAGATGGCGATGTTCTCTCCGGCGAAGAGTCCATGATAGATGCGCGAAACCGCCTGGTGCATGTCGGTTAGCAGAAAGGGGTTGCTCTCCAGGCGGCGGTCGGCGGCGATAAAGGCCTCAAACTGCGCCGGGTCGGTCAGGCCGCGGTTATAGAGAAGCTGGCTCAGCAGGGGATGAATGTCGGCGGCTTTGGCGAAGAACTCTCGTGGGGCAGGCGGATAGACTTTCCAGCGGCTGCGGCTCACTCGTTGCTCCCACTGTACTCGCGGAAGGCCAGGACGGAGTTGTGTCCGCCGAAGCCAAAGGAACTGGAGATCGCTGTCCTCACCCGGGCCTCCCTCGCTTTGAGGGGCACATAGTCCAGGTCGCACTCCGGGTCGGGGTGGGTCAGGTTTATGGTAGCCGGGATGATCCCGTTGCGGATGGTCAGGACGGAGAAGACGGCTTCGATGGCGCCGGCGGCGCCGAGCAGGTGGCCGGTCATGGACTTGGTGGAGCTTATGGGGATACGATAGGCATGCTCACCGAATACGGACTTGATGGCCAGGGTCTCGCTGCGGTCGTTCATCGGTGTGGACGTGCCGTGAGCATTGATATAGTCTACCTCGGCGGGCTTAAGCCCGGCCTTGGCTAGGGCCCGCTTTATTGCCAGGGCGCCCCCGGCGCCGTTCTCGTCGGGCTGAACGATGTGGAAGGCGTCACTGGAGGCGCCGTAGCCGGCCATCTCCGCCAGGATGGTGGCGCCACGCTCCCGGGCGTAGTCCATGTCCTCCAGGACAAGCATAGCGGCGCCCTCTCCCATCACAAAGCCGTTTCTCCCGGCGTCGAAGGGCCGCGAGGCCCCCTTTGGGTCATCGTTGCGTATGGAAAGGGCATGCGCGGAGATAAAGGCGGCCACGGCTATGGGAATGATGACCGCTTCACTTCCCCCGGTGAGCATGGCTTTGGCATCGCCGCGCCGCACGATTTCGAAGGCGCTGCCTATGGCATCGGCGCCGCTCGAGCAGGCGGAGGTAGTGCAATAGTTGGGGCCGTGGGCGCCCAGCATGATGGAGATGATGGCCGGCGCCGAATCGCCGATCATCATCGGCGTAAGGAAAGGGCTGACGCGGTCCGGACCCTTTTCCAGCAGCACTCCCACCTGCTGCGAAAGGGTACCCAGTCCCCCGGTGCCACTCCCGATGATGACGCCTATATCGTTGCTGTTGGTGGTGTCTATTTTGAGC
>JAENJB010000151.1:3656-6291 GCA_016844565.1 Dehalococcoidia bacterium | reverse complement strand
GGTGGATTAACTCAAGTATAGCGTCAGCAGCCCACCAGAGGAGATTCAAAATGCACACTTCATCTGAAGGGGTCGGTTTTCCGGAGGCTTTGTGATTTCTCAACCTGTGGCATTTATGCTGAAAGAAGAGTAAGATTCTGAATATCGGGCAGATGATATCAGGAATACCAAATGGAAAGGGAGGGAAATGGGCCATGCACGGTTCCAAAACTGATGTGCCGGTTGCCATGGAAATCAAAGGGGTTAAGATTCAGGAAGCAGTCTGGGATGATATCCATGTTTCGTTCGAGACCTACCGGAAGAGATTCGATGTCACTCCCTTATTGAAGGGCCTGCCGGATGACCTCGACCAGTGTCCTCACTGGGGCTACGTATTGAAGGGCGAGTTCCGTACCCGATCTAAAGATGGCCGTGAGGAGGTAGTCAAGGCGGGCAATGCCTACTATACCGCACCGGGGCATACGACGATTGTAGAAGCTGGCACCGAGCTTGTGGAGTTCAGCCCCAAGGGCCTCCTTCAAAAGACGATGGAGGTTGTCGCTCGCAATATGGAAGCAGTCGTACCGGAGTAAACGCTGGCTTTATTGCTTGGCACGGCATTGTTCTCCAACAATCAGCCATGTTGTGACGCCCGACTACGCCCAGGAAAGAACAGACACTATGGTTTCATGGTGTGGGCAGAGCAGGGGATTTCCACTCGCAGTCGCTACGATTTGAGCAGGAACGGTGCTATGTATTGCCGAACGCCATCATTAAGGCATATTTGGCACGTTCCCTCTCCGCGACGATAGAGTCCTGTTCGCGAATTAGCTCATCCAAACGCATCAGGTTGACGGGACGCAAAACTACTTGGGCTCGTCCTCTTCCGCTTATCGGATCGCGAATTTCGATGCGCTCTTCCTTCGCGCGGGAGTTTAGTGTGGGATATAGAATTGTGGCACGCCCTTCGGCATCTTGGCTTAGCGCGTATATGGCCAACTGGTAGAGCATGTTGTCTGGTAGGGGCTTCTCAGAAAGGTCGCGGTATTTGGCGTCCAACATTGACACGACTTTGGAGCTCTTCATTACTGCAAAGTCTGGTCGTGGCTCCGGCGGACGTTTGCCCTCGGGATTATATCCAGGCACGTAAGCCATCATACCTTTGAGCTTGTATTCATCGTGCAGGAGGTACCCTCGAAGATTGTCTCTGAGAAATCGCGATATGAGCGCCTGAAAGAAACGGTTCATATCGAATAGGAATCCTTTTAGCTGCGCGCGGGGCTCACGCTGTTCCAGAGAGACTCCTTCAGAGTGTAGAAGAATTTCGATTATCGAGAGGGCTGGCCTGTAGGCAACGGTCAGGCGATCCGTAACCCTGCGCAGCCGCTTAAGGGTGTCCCTGTCCAGCCCTATTTCGGGCGAGCAACAATTGGTTGACGAGGTGATTCTCAAGTCTCGGGTGATACCGACAGGGCAACACTGTCCCTATAGCACTTCCGCTACGCGCGATCTTCTGGATTTCTATTCTGCCAGTAGGGCTTGCCAGCTCGCGAGCCAGACTGACATATCTGCGATGTAGGCCTCTGCAAAGCAACTCATTTGCTTCGGATGCAAGCTGGCTGATCAATAGATCCTGGAATGTATCGGCCTCCGCGCCGTAGCCTGCGTAGGAGAGCAACTTCAAATTGCGCAGGCGGTAGGCGTATCGTGTAAGTTGGAGGAGAGGTGCTCCAGCAATCTTGGGTTTGATCGTTACCTCAATCGGGTCGAGGCTGACCCGTCCAACGAAGGAAGTCGATTTGATCGCTATGCCAGCTCGGAGCTGTAGAACCTCTAATAGACCGGAGTCCGTCAGGAATTTCGCATGTTTCTGGACGTCGGAATCCCTGGAAAGAGACAAGTTGGCTAGGTTTGTTCCCGCCTCCGGCGTGACGCTTTGCCATTCCGACAGCGTGACCGATCTCATCTGCTGATTCACCACTTCTTCTCTTGCGTGGCTTCTTCCTCTTCGGCTTCCGCTATCGTGGTCTCCTCAACTGTAGTTGCCTGGGGAGAAGTGGATATCTCAGGGCTACGTTCCAGCAGTGCCCGGATAAGCTGGGGCTGCTTAGGTTCGTCGAAGAGCTCGTTTCTAATTTGCTGGGTTCTAACATCGACAAGACCCGCGCCCAGTATCTTCTCTAGGGTTGAGTAGTCTTCATAACAGTACTCCTGAAGCAAAGGGATGATATCCTCCCGCACTGCTTTCATGAATTTTGGGAAGCCAATGATTGGCTTGCCTCCTTCCATGAGATAGGAGTGACCAATCTGGAGGTTGCGAGCGTCGCGGCCAATATTGTCGCGTATGCGCTTGTTAAGCTCGCTTAGCCAGAGGCCCAAAGGTATGTTCTCCAGGGTGACGTTAGCCAGGACGGAAGTATCAGGCATAAGCTCTATGTGGCCGAAGCGACGTCTCAGAGCGGTGTCCATGAGCGCAATGGATCGGTCTGCGGTATTCATTGTGCCTATGACATAGACATTCTTGGGCACATGAAACGATTGCCTCGAAAGCGGTAGGGTTACAGACTTGCCGCGTTTATCCTTCTCCAGCACAGTCAGCAGTTCACCGAAAATACTCGGGATGTCGCCCCTATTGATTTCATCAATTATCAGATAG
>JAENJB010000151.1:0-3628 GCA_016844565.1 Dehalococcoidia bacterium | reverse complement strand
GGCCTTTGCACAAATCTGCTTGAATATCCCATCTTCCAGGCCGAATATCATGCCGTTGCCGGTCGGTTTCGGCCTGTAGCCCTCCAAGAAATCTTCGTAGCCGTAGGCTGGGTGAAAGCAGCACGTGACAACCAGACCTCCAGGCATTTCGTTTGAGGCAATGATGGTTCTTCGTTGCTCATCGTCCAACTGTTCGAATGGCTCCTGATATCGGGAGCGCGAGGCAAGCTCCCTAGCTGTCTTTTCCGCCCAGTAGGTTTTACCAGTGCCGGGGGGACCAGCGATAATGACCTGCCCTTTTCGCTCGAGTATCGACTGGATCCGCCCCATGATGCCTTCAAGTGGACCAAGCGGTGCGACTTTATCCGCGAGGACAGGTGGGGCATAGAGTATACGTCTCTCGGTTTCTATGAGATTCCCGTCTTTTTGAATCGGATTGAGAACCGTACGAAGGGCTTCACTTATGGGAAGTTGCCATTCCTCTTGGGACAACCATTTCACAGGGCGAATATGACAGAACTGCTTTGACCCATCGTACTGATAGTCCCCGATTATTTTCCCAATGCCTACGATCGTGTTTCCGTCTGCCCCGAGGATTACGTCGTTTTCGGCTAGAACGGTTGCGAAGTTGAAGACCTGGTTTGTTGCGTGGCCTGTAGCCGTGGGAACATTGGGGTAGAACTCTTGAAGGAGACCGCGTATCTTCTCCTTTGACTCGCGGCTCCTTATCATCTCAGATAGGTCACCCAGCTTAGGCCAGCCGATGGCCACATATCCCCCGTCTCTCATTTCGCTCCAATGATTGCGAGGCGCCTCCCCGTCGCTCGTGCCTATGCGCCAGTATCTGTGCGGGTCCCCATGTCTGCTATTGGTAATTGTCGTCAGGTGGTTGATGGGCATATCAAGCTCAGCCGCGATGGCGACATAGCGACCCGCGGCGACATATCTCCCTTCCCCTTGGGGTGGAATTTGAAGGAGCTTGACAAGGTGAAACCTCTGGTAGTCCGGGTTGTGGTAATCATCCAGCTTGTCTGGGTAGAGTAGACTAAGGTATTTGTGCCCCCATGCCGTGTCGCTGATGCTCGGCGCGACCTCGTCCATCTGCTTCTGCAGATTCGCGTAGTCTTGGTCCGAGCCACCCTGAGGGAAGCTGTCGAGCAGTTGCGCTCCTCTGACTAGATGATCTCGGTGCTCCATGGCGCGTTCGACTGCCTCTTCCGGGGATATCTCAACCTGGGCCGTAGAGCTTCCCGTCATCCAAGCCCCGGTTTCTTTTCGTTTATATATTCGGAATTTGAGTGCACTACCGCCGGCTATGCTTCCAAAAGCGGCGGGAAATTCTTCATCATTCTTGAACTCGAGCCAGTAGACGAGGCTATCTTTGTTGCCGTGGTCGTGAATTGTCGTGAGAAGTTCTTCGCCACCAAGATTCTTCAGCCTGTCGGGCCCGAACCTCTGCCGGAATGTGTCGTAGTACACCGCCAGTTGAGACTTGGATAGCATTTCGCTTTGGTTCACAAGCCTTGTATAGATACTCCGGAGCTCCTGCGTAAGTCTGGTGTCCAGTATCATGTGCCAATCCTTTCGCGAACAGGCTCCTGTCGCTCTTTCTTATTCTGTCGTTTACCAGGATCTATGAGCCACCCTTCACCATGATCATTGACCCACCCGGTACAGGATGCTGAAGTTGTATCATTCTCAGGTCATGGTGTCAATTCCTCCTTCTATGAGGCGATAGCCGCTCACGGTAGCTGGCCCCCTCGATGACGATCTGGTAGCTGGCATTGGCCAAGCGGTCGAGAGCGCTGTTACCCAGTATTGAGTCGTCGAAGAGACCCAGCCATTCATCTACGCCTCGGTTGCTGGTGATGACGAGGCTTGACCGGCGATGCCGGGCGATAATGAGCTCGTACATGTCGGTCGATTGCTGGGCTGTCAGACGCTGCAGGCCAAAGTCATCGAGTATGAGAAGGTCGGGAGCCAGGAAAGAGCGGAAGGTCTTCTCCAGGGAGTGGTCTATTCTGGCCTGGGCCAGCATCCTCATGAAGTCATCGGCACGGATGAAGCGGGCGCTGTGGCCGGCACGTACGGCGGCGTAGCCGAGGGACTGGGCGAGGAAGGACTTGCCCACGCCGACGGGACCGACGAAGAGGACATGCTCATGGCGGGAGACGAAGTCCAGGGAGAAGGCGGCATCGAGTAGCTTCCGGTCCAGCTTTATCCCCGCCGTCCAGTCAAAGTCCTCCAGACGGCAGACGTCCTCAAAGCCCACCTTCTGGAGTTGAATCTCCAGGTGGCGCTGGTCGCGGCGGCTCACCTCGTCGGCCAAGAGTATCTGGAGGAAAGCGGCATGGTCGAGCTGGTCACGCCGCGCCAGGGCTAGTCGCTCCGGCAGGGTGTTCAGCATCTGTCCCAGTTTCAGACGCTTCAAGAGTGGTTTGAGTTCGGTTGTTGTACTCATAGATTCTCCTTTCACTTTCGATAGTAGCTAAGTCACGAGAAGCGCCAGTGGCCTCCTGGTAGGCGAAAGCGCTGCCCGGACGGGCGAAGCGTCCTGGCAATGACGGCAAGGCTCCATCCGGAGGCCTGCTCTCGATCTCCAGCGCTTCGACAAGGATGCGCTCCAGTCGGCGAAGGCGCCGACCGACTCACCCAGTTCAGCGCCCTGGCGGCGGAGGCGGTCCGGACAGCGCATGGTGTAGGCGGTGAGCTCTGCCGGGTAATCCTCGGGGTCGGTGTACCGTCCACCGCGTGGTTGGCGTGGATGCACCTTGACCAGCATCCCCCGCTTGTAGAGGCGTACCAGCTTGCCGTCACCACGCACCTCCAGCTTCGTCCCCGGCGGGCAGGTATGATGCGGCGCCGAGTACAGCGCATAGCGGTAGGCGATGTGGTGGTCGGGATGGACGGTCACGTCATGCCAGTCGGGCACATCGTACGGCTCGCCGTCCCAGGGGAGCAGCGCCGCTTTCTCCTCCTCGTTGAAGACGACCAGCGGCAGTTTCCGGGTGGTGCCATGGACACGCGGCCCGGCCACCTCGAGGCACCACTTCCTCGCCCCGAGACGCAGGTCGGCCAGGTCGTGAAACTGCCCGCCCTTGAAGAAGCGCTCTCTGACGTAGGGGACCTGTCTTTCGACTTTCGGCTTGTCCTGGGGATGACGTACCCGTGCCGGGTCGGTAATGAAGCCCCGGTGCTGGCTGTACTCCAGGAAGCCGCGTGTCAGCTGTGGATTAAGGGGATCAGTACCAGCTATGGCGGCAGGGAAATTGTCCAGGACCAGGTAGCGGGGGATACCGCCGAAGAAGGCCCAGGCCACCTCCAGTCCCTCGATGATTTCCCCCAGCTGCTGGCGGATCAGGGGCCAGACGAAGCTGTGGCGAGAATAGCTGAGGACGATTAAGAGCGTCCAGACCACCCGCCGCCGGCCGCTCTCCGGGTCCTCCATCAGCCCGAGGCGGCCGAAATCCATCTCGGCCATCTCGCCCGGCTTGGTGTCCGCCATGCGCACCGTCCCACGCTTACCAGGCAGCCATCCTTGATGGCCCACGTAGCGGTACAAGGACATGTAGGAGACGGCGCAGTTCTTCTGGCCGAGTAGTTCGTGAATTCGAGTGAGCTTGAGCCG
>JAENJB010000150.1 GCA_016844565.1 Dehalococcoidia bacterium | reverse complement strand
CCTGTGCCGGAAGAGCTCATGATTCCAGCAATGAAGGAGATCGTCGAGCCCGCGGCCTACATCAACGACCAGGAGATGATGGTCCGGATGATGCGGGAGCACCGGCAGCGGGTGGAGGAGATGATAAGCTGGGGAGTGCCCTTCCAGCGGGACAAGTCGGGGAAATTGCATCTGGACAAGGACCGCAAGCAGGTAGTCAACAACAGCATCTACGTGGAAGGGGTCGCCTTCCTGGAGAAGATGAAGGAGCATGCCCAGAGGAAGGGGGTGGACTTCATCGAGAGGGTGATGGCTATCGAGTTGTTGACTTCGGACGGTGAGCACCCCAGCGGCGGACGGATTGCAGGCGTGGTGGGTCTGGAGACCAGGACGGGGCAGCTTTACGTCTTCCGGGCGGGGGCGGTGGTGGTCTCCGCCGGCGCCACCAGCGGCAAACTCCACCTGAACTACCTGGACAACACAACGGGCGACGGCCATGCCATGGCCTTCCGCGCCGGCGCGCAACTGGCAGGGCTGGAATTCGCTACCCACCCCACCTTCCCTATCTGGGAGAGGAAGTTCTTCAGCGGGCATCCGGCGGTGTTCCAGATTCACGGCGCCCGACTGATCAACCGGCTGGGGGAGGAGTTCATCCCCGGGTACTATCCCGGGCGGGACCTGCAGATGTGCAGTCCCAGCGAGGTCGGCCATGCCATCGCCAAGGAAGCCATAGAGGGGCGGGGGCCTGTCTACTTCGACCTCACCAGATGGACCGAGGAGCATGTCGCCCTTCTCCGCCGCATCCTCCCCTCGATGATGATGAAGTTCGATGATGTCGGCATTGATGTGAGGGCCAGGCCGCTGGAGGCCATGCCCATTGTCGCCCGGTGGGGGGGGGAGGGTCCCGGGGGGATAAAGATCGGCAGCCGTTGCGAGTCGAACATCCCGGGAGTGTTTGCCGCGGGCATGTCCGCCAACATTCCCATCCATTCAGGGGGGATGACGGGGGTATCTCAGGCCAACTGCTACTTCACCGGCCACACCGCCGGCGAGAACGCGGCCAGGTTCGCTCTGGAGGCGGGGACGCCGCAGACAAGGGCCAGCCAGCTAGAAAGTCTCCGCGATGAGATAGTCTCACCCCTGGAAAGGCGGGAGGGGCCAACTCCCGCCGAAGCGTACATGGCTCTTAACAAGGTCATGGTGCCGGTGCAGTTCAGCTTCTTCAAGCGCGAGGACAGAATGAAGTTCACCCTCGCGGAGATAAAGAGGGTGCAGCGAGAAGTGGTGCCGAGGGTGAGGGCGGCGGACGTCCACGAGCTGGTCAAGGCCAACGAGGTCAAGAACTACGCTCTCGTAGCTGAGGCGGTCTACCGCTGCGCCCTGGAGAGACAGGAGAGCAGACTCAGTCACTATCGGGAAGACTTCCCCTACCGGGATGACATCAACTGGCTCAAGTGGGTGGTGCTTCAAAGAGGGAAGGAAGGTGCCATTGAGGTAACCTTCAACCCGATACCTGTGGAGACCTATCCGGTAAGGCCGGCCGGGCGCACGCGGATTCCCTCTCCCCTCGAACCTTCGCAGGCAAACTAGGGAAAGGGGACCAGGCGGGGATGGCGAGCCGGCTGGCTGGCAAGGAGGAAAGGTTTGGCTAACAGGATGGCACTGCAAAGGGACCGGCTGGCGGCGTTCTTCAGCCCGCGCCGCATGGTGCTGTTTGCGGTCATAGCCCTGGTAACCATCGGAGCTGTTATTCCGCTCTTCTTCCTGGTATGGAACAGCTTCAAGCCGGTGGCCGTTGGGAACCTGAGCGACTTCAGCCTGAGCAACTTCACGCTGAAGAACTTCCGCGAAGTGCTGTCCGAGCCGAGGGCCTTCACGACGCTCATCGATAGCTTCATCTTCGCCTTCGGCTCCATGATCGTGGCCTTCGCCTTCGGGGGGACGATAGCTTTCCTGGTCGAGCGGACCAACACACCCTACAGGAACGTGATGTACGGGCTCATGTTTATCCCCCTGGTAATGCCGGGAATGCTGAAAGCGATCGGTTGGGTGCTGCTCATCGGGCCGAAGGCCGGCTTGCTTAATCAGGCGTGGTTTGCACTGACAGGCCTCAGCACGCCTCTCTTCAACGCCTTTTCCATACCGGCGATGTTCTTCGTCGAGGGCCTCTCCGAGAGCCCGCTGACCTTCTTCCTCCTGGGGGCCAGCTTGAGAGGAATGGACCCGTCCCTGGAGGAGGCGGCCTACACCTCCGGGGCGAACCGGACAGTCACCATGTCCAGGGTGACCCTGAGGCTGATGATGCCAGCCATCCTCGGGGTGTCGCTGCTCAACTTCGTGCGCGCCCTGGAGTCCTTCGATGTCCCGCTCATCATGGGCATGTCCTCGGGCATCAGGGTATTCGCCACACACATCTATCTCGTCCTCCGGAACATCTCTCCTCCCGAATACGGCCAGGGATTCGTGTACAGCCTGACGCTGATCATCCTGGCCGTCGCCGGGCTGCTGGTCTACCAGGGCATGATGAGGAGGTCCGAGAGATATGCCACGGTGACCGGCAAGGGCTACCGCCCGCGGCTGCTTGACCTCGGTAAGACGGGTCGACCGCTGGCGGCGGCGTTCTTACTCTCATTCCTGTTTCTGTCGATGATTCTTCCCATGCTGGTCTTGATGTGGGCCTCTATTCTGCCGTTCTATCAGGTCCCCTGGGCCAAGGGCTTCGACGCCGCTCGGATGTCGCTCGACAACTACCGTGAACTCTTCGGCCGGTGGGACTTTGTGGTCGCCGTGAAGAACACCGCCATCCTCGCCGGCGTATCGAGCGTGGGCAGCATGTTGCTGGCGACCATCATCTCCTGGGTGGTGATACGACTCCGCCCGAGGGGGACACGAGTGCTCGACACCCTGGTCTTCATCCCTTATGCCATACCCGGCATCGCTATGGGCTTCAGCATGATGATTCTCTTCCTCACCTTCCCCAATCCAATCTACGGCTCGGTGTGGATAATGGTCATCGCCTACCTGGTGCACTTCCTGCCCGTGGCCACCAGGTTCACCCACGCCGGGGTGGCCCAGCTCAAGGGGGAGCTGGAGGAAGCGGCAGTGACCAGCGGCGCCGGCACGTTTACCATGATGCGCCGCATCCTTATTCCCCTCATGCTCCCCACGCTCGTCGGTGGCAGCCTGTATGTCTTCTTGCTGGCCTCGAGGATAATGTCCATGGCCGCCATTCTCTACACGCCTGACTCGGTGGTCCTGGCGATTTTCATCTACCAGATATGGACCGAGGGCAGCATGCCGGTGGTGGGCGCTCTGGCGGTAGTCATGGTGTTTGCGCTGACCGCGCTGACCATAGTGTCGCGCAAGCTGTCTCAGCGACACGGCACGCGGGTGGCCGGATAGGATGTTAAAAGCGAGGGCTAACCTTTCCAATTGAGTCTCGTTATATAAGTGTAGCTCGTTGGAGCGTCTCCTGTTTGAAGAAGCATCACGGATAATTGCTATGGCTTGACTAAGGAGGTGGATAACTGTGGGATTAGGACCGAAGAGGACAAGAAATACGGAGTATCGGGAACGATAGAGGAGAAGATGAGAAGGTTATGGTATTCATTTGCGGTTCTGCTGCTGGTATCCGGCGTGGTGCTGTCGGCTTGCGCCGCTCCTAAGGCGCCTGCCGCCGCACTGTCCCCGGTGC
>JAENJB010000149.1 GCA_016844565.1 Dehalococcoidia bacterium | reverse complement strand
TCCCCCACCCCCACACAGGGGGCGGATTCTTCGTTCTGCTTCGCGAACTCAGAATGACAGGCTAGATCATTAGCTTGCGCGTCCGCACCGCTTCCTGGACCATGGCGATGAAGTCCGCCAGGGACTGGGAGCCCGACTGCTCTCCGCTGAGCCGGCGGACGGACACGGTCGCGCTCGCCTGCTCGCGGTCTCCCACCACCAGCATGAAAGGGATTTTCTCCACCTGCGCCACACGAATCTTCTCGTTCATCCGCTCGGCGCGGGCGTCCACGGCGGCCCGCAGTCCCGCCTCTCTCAGTCTGGCTTCCACCTGGTGGGCGTAGTCGAGGTGCCGGTCGGCGATGGGAATGATGGCCGCTTGCTGGGGGGCGAGCCACACCGGGAAAGCCCCACCATAGTGCTCCACCAGGCAGGCCATGAAACGTTCCATGCTGCCCAGCACGGCGCGGTGCACCATCACCACCTGCTCGTCCTGGCCCTGTTCATTGACATAAACGACCCCGAACCGCTGGGGGAGATTGAAGTCTACCTGGATGGTGGGCCCCTGCCAGTCGCGGCCCAGGGCATCTTTCAGCTTGATATCTATCTTCGGCCCGTAGAAGACGCCTTCACCTTCATCTATCTCATAGGGCAGCTTCGACTGGACGAGGGCCTGGCGCAGGGCCTCGGTGGACTTGTCCCACATCTCCAGGCTGCCGGTGTACTTGTCGGGCCGGGTGGAGAGCTTGATATCATATTCCTCGAATCCGAAGGCCGTCAGCATGAAGCGGGCCAACTCCAGCACTCCCACCAGCTCCGGCTGCAACTGGTCGGAACGGCAGAAGATGTGAGCATCGTCCTGGGTGAAACCGCGCACGCGGGCCAGTCCGTGCATCACGCCGGAGCGCTCGTAACGATAGACAGTGCCCATCTCGGCGGCGCGCCAGGGCAGCTCCCGATAGCTGCGCTTCCGGGTCTTGAAGATGAGGATGTGGCCCAGGCAGTTCATTGGCTTGAGGATATACTCCTGCCCTTCCACGTCCATGGGGGAATAGAGGTTCTCGCGGTAGAAGTCCCAGTGCCCGCTGGTCTTCCAGAGGTCCAGCCTGGCGACATGGGGCGTATAGACCATCTCGTAGCCCCGCTTGATATGTTCGGCTTTCCAGAAATCCTCGATGACGCGGCGGACGGTGGCCCCTTTGGGGTGCCAGAACACCAGGCCGGGCCCGGCTTCCTCCTGCAGACTGAAGAGCTCGAGCTCTTTCCCGAGCTTCCGGTGGTCGCGGCGGGCGGCCTCGGCCACCTTTGCCAGATGGCTGTCCAGAGCTTCCTGCGTCTCAAAGGCCACCCCGTAGATACGCTGCAGCATGGGTCGGTGCTCGTCCCCTCGCCAGTAGGCCCCGGCGATGCTGGTCAGCTTGAAAGCCCCGATTTCGGCGGTTGAGGCGACGTGGGGCCCGCGGCAAAGGTCTGCAAAGGAGCCTTGCCGGTAGACGCTGACCTTTGCATCGGGCAGCTCATCGATCAGCTCCAGCTTGTAGGGTTGGGAGGAGAAAAGCTGGCGTGCCGAAGCCTTATCTACTTCTTCGCGCTGGAAGGGAGTGTTGGAGGCGACGATATCCCTCATGCCCGTTTCGATTTTCGGGAGGTCCTCCGGGGTGAGGGTGCGGGGCAGTTCGAAATCGTAGTAGAAGCCGTTCTCGATGGCCGGGCCGATGCCCAGCCCGGCCTCGGGGAAGAGGCCCTGGACTGCCTGGGCCATCACATGCGCCGCCGAATGGCGCATGGCCTCGAGGTCTATCTTTGGCTTGTTGCCCGGAGTGGCTGATACCATTTCAGATTGGGCAGTATAGCAAGTGAGGGGTGGAGATGCAAGGTAGCTGCTCCTTTCGGGTTGTCATGTAGGATTGAACACTTCGTCAGAATGTTAACCAGACCCTTACCCAGGCTAGTTGGCAAGGTAGTTAAAGGTGGGATAAGTAATCTTGCCATAAGATGAGAAGGCTGTTAATCTGCTCTAACGTCGACCTTATGCATGTTGCTCAGCCACCTGATGGGGAGGGTAATGGAGATGGGTTAACGTGGGGGTCCCAACAAAGGTGAGCCAGGGGCGTTGAACCACAGCCTGTGTGGTACAGGGTGCCGGGAAGCTAATCGCTAAACCCACCTGAAAAGGGTCGGTTTCTTATTCAAGGGAAGATTCAGGGTTAGCAACAGGCGAAATCGTGACTAGACAAGGGAGGGCCTGACCGATGAAACGAGAAATCCTTAGAGTGTTCGGTGTGACCTTAGCTCTTACACTGCTCGGCATTACACTGCCAGTCGTGACTGCGGCATCAGACCCTAGCCTTCCTGGGAAGATTGCCTTCTACTCCTTTCGTGATTTGAATGAGGAGATCTATCTCATGAATGATGACGGAAGCGGCCAGACGCGGATCACGAACAATGGCGATGCTGACAATGACCCCGCCCTGTCGCCAGATGGCGCAAAGATCGCCTTTAGTTCATGGCGAGATGGCAACTCTGAAATATATGTGATGAACTCTGACGGCACTAACCAGACTCGACTCACCACTAACGGCTTCAATGTCGGCGACTATTCCCCAGCATGGTCGCCCGATGGGACCAGGATTGCATTTTTCTCCAGTCGGGATGGGAACAACGAAATCTATGTGATGAGTGCCGACGGCTCGGGCCAGACTCGGCTCACGTCTAATCCTGCCCCTGACGAGTATCCTGCTTGGTCTCCTGACGGACAACGGATTGCGTTTGCATCTCCTCGTGATGGAGTTGAGTATGAGATCTACGTGATGAATGCCAATGGAAGCGACCAGACCAGAATCACCAACAATACCGCGCGGGATTTCAAGCCCGCCTGGTCTCCCGATGGCAGCAAGATCGTTTTCACCTCCTGGCGTGACGTAAACACAGGGGTCTACGTGATGAATCCCAATGGGACGGGTCAGACATACCTCAGCAATGGCAGTTCACCGGCCTGGTCTCCCGATGGCAGCAAGATTGCCTTCGAGGATATCCGCGGAGGCAACTCCGATATCTACGTGATGAATGCGGATGGCAGCCACCAGATCAGGCTAACAAACGATTGGCTACGAGATGCGGGCCCGTCGTATGGGGTGAGCACAAACCGGGCACCGGTTCTTGCCTCCATCGGCAACAAGACAGTTGACGAAGGTCAGCTCCTCACCTTCGCTATCTCAGCTACTGACCCCGAAGGCGACCCGCTGACCTACTCCGCCTCGAACCTGCCTCCAGGAGCCAGTTTCGATCCCCCAACCAGGAGCTTCTCCTGGACACCCGGATATGACCAAGCAGGGACCTGGCCTGGCATTCGCTTTAGCATCTCCGATGGCAGTTTGACTGACTGGGAAGGCATAGCCATCACAGTGACCAACGTGAACCAGCCGCCGGTGCTTGCCCCCATCGGCAATAAGACGGTTAGTGAAGGGCAGTTGCTCACCATCACTGCAAGTGCAACCGACCTCGATGGTCAGCCACTAACGTATTCCGCCTCGAACCTGCCTCCAGGAGCCGGCTTCGTGGGCCAGACCTTCTCCTGGACACCAAACTACAGACAGGCTGGGACTTATACGGGTATCAGGTTCCAGGTATCCGATGGCAGCTCAACCGGCTCTGAGACTATCACAATACAAGTAGGTAACGTGTCACTCCAGGCGCT
>JAENJB010000148.1 GCA_016844565.1 Dehalococcoidia bacterium | reverse complement strand
ATAATAATATCCAGGATAATCAGGTCCGGCTTCTCTTCTTTCGCCTTGCGAAATCCCTCATCGCCATCGTAGGCGGTAATTACCTCATAAGGCCCGTTTTCCAGAACGGTCCGGGTCGCCTCGACAAAATCGGTGTCGTCATCGATTACCAGGATTCTAGCTTTCGAGGTCATTTTACTATCTCCGTCATCCGTGGCAATGAGGCTACTTCTTTTGACTCAGGAGTCTTTCAACCCTCTGCAACAGCGTGTCCGGCTCAATCGGATATAGTCATCGATATCCAGTTCAAGGGCGGTTTCCAGTTCCCAGCGCCGGCGGCTGGCGCCTTCCCGGATTGAGCTCAGGATGAGGATGGGTATCCCCTTGTACTGGGCCCATTTCTCTTCGTGGAGTTCCTTGAGCACGGCGAAGCCGTCCATCTTGGGCATCAGGAGGTCGAGCAAAATGAGGTCCGGGTTTTCTGCCCTCAGCGCGGCTAAGCATTCGAGTCCGTCGGAGGCGCTGACCGTCTGATAACCGCGCGATTCCAGAATCATGGTCAGGACGTCTCTTATGTCCGGGTCATCATCGACGAGCAGGATTTTCTTCTTCGCCATTTCTACCTCCGTCTACTTAAGATTATAGGATGGGACTGTATCGAATTTCAAATTGGCGCCTGTTTCGGAGACATTGCGCTGGCTTCACTCAGTTTTCTTCGCCGTAGATGACTTCGGCGCCTCTTCAGCGGGGATAACCAGGCTCTTGGGCAGGACGAAGGTGAATTTGGCGCCTCGCCCCTTTCCATCTTCCGGATTAGGGCTTTCTGCCCAGACTTTCCCGCCGTGAGCTTCCACAATCCTCCTGGCGATGGACAACCCCAGTCCGGTGCCCGATTTCTCTTTATCGCTGCCGCGGTGGAAGTCCTGAAATAGCTGGGGCATATCCTCGGGGGAAATGCCGGACCCGGTGTCCATAACCTCGGTGTGAATGTCCCCCTCGCGCACGGTTACTCTCACTTTGACTTCGCCGTCTTCCGGGGTGAACTTGATGGCGTTGCCAAGCAGGTTGGTGAGCACCTGTTGCAGGCGGGCACCGGAAGCCTTGAGACGGGGCAAGCTGGCGGGCAACTGGGTAAGCAGGCTTATTCTCTTTTCGGCCGCCTGGTTCCGCAGTGTTTCCAGGGAGTCCTCCACTACCTGCAAGTAGGCTATCTCCTCCATCTCGCTCACAATCTGGCCGGCCTCAATCCGCGAGATATCGAGCAGGTCGCTGATTAGCTTCAACTGCTGGGCGATGCGGATGCTGCTTCTCTCCAGCATCTGTTTCTGCTTGTCCGTGAACTCGCCGGTGAAACCTTTGAGCATCAGCTGGAGGTAGCTCTGCACGGCCGCCAGCGGCGCTTTCAGGTCGTGGGAGGCTATCCCCAGGAAGCGGAGCAATTGCTTCCGGCCTTCTTCCAGCTGGACCAACTCTTTGCTGGCGGTCTCAAGCTCTTCGGTTTTCTCGGCGAGACCCTCCTGCTGGAGCGTGACCAGCTCGCGCTGTCGTTTCCGCAACTCCCCCGAGATACTGGTGACCATGTAGGCTGAACCATAGAGACAGGTGGCCAGCGCAACGAGGACCGCCAGGATGTAGGACTCTTCTTTGTAGAGGTCGGCGGAGACAAATCCTTCCAGGTGGACGTGAGGGACTATTCCGGCGTATTCCAGCCCCACCAGCAGAACCGCCAGTACTATGGCGGCGGTAGCAATGGCGTAAGCCACGCGGTAATGCAGTAGTATCCCGGCCAGAATGACGTGGAAAATAAAATAGAAAATGAAGGGGTTCTCTATGCCGCCCGTAAAATGGAGGAGAACGATGAGTATTCCCAGGTCAACGATGATATGGATGTTGCCAATCGCCTGGGCTTTTTCCACCAGCGGCGACGAGGCTTTGGGTATGGTCAGCAATCGCGTCAACGACCCGGACTGGTCACCGGTTGGCGGGCGGACGCTCTCGGTTTTGATGCTTCGGGCCTGATACAAAAAATAGAGGTTGTACAGGGCCATGAGGGCACAAATGAGGTAGATGGGGAGCAAGGAGAACCTGATGTGGAACACCTGGGTTGCCAGCAGGCTGGCGATGAGAACGCCGGCAATCGCCAGCCATCGCATCTTGACGAAGACACCGATTCTGAGGATTAGCGCCGCCTCTTCCGGTGTCAGCTCGCGCCTTTCTTTCCCGGGCTGTCTCCGTAGGTCACTGTCCATCCGCACAACTCCATTCCCGTAAAATTCTCGGGTGACGCGTGCAAGCTGTCAGTTATCGCTCCGGCGGGGAGTCGCCTGCCCGCCGCACGAGGCTTCGGCAGGCGGGCGCTATAGTCCAGCGGCATTCAACACCTCGGGGACTTTCTTCTCCCAGCCGATAGCCATGATGTGTACCCCCTGGCAAAATGGCTTCATCTCCGTGATGAGACGAGCCGCAATTTCGATGCTCTTCTGGGCACGGTCGGTGGCTTTTTCCATCTCCTCAATCAGGTTGTCGGGCACATGCACCCCGGCGACATTCCGGTTCATAAAGCGGGCCATACCGGCCGACTTCAGCAAGACAATACCCACCATCACCGGCACGTTCAGGTGGGCGATGGCTTTCATGAACTCCTCGAACTTACGTGGCTCATAGACGGCCTGGGTCTGGAAGAACTCGGCTCCGGCTTTCACCTTTTTCTCCATCTTGAGTATTTGCGGTTCCACGGGGTCGGCGCCCGGGGAAACCACGGCGCCAAGGCAAAACTTAGGCGCGCCGATGAGTTCTTTCCCGGCCATATCCTTCCCAGTTTCGAGCTGGCGGGCCGCCTGCAGAAGCGATACCGAATCGAGGTCAAAGACCGGTTTGGCTTGAGGATGGTCGCCCAGCGAAACATGGTCGCCGGTGAGGCAGAGCACATTCTCGATGCCCAGAACATGGGCGCTGAGCAAGTCAGACTGCAGGGCGATACGGTTGCGGTCGCGGCAGGTTATCTGAAAAACAGGCTCCAGCCCTTTGTCCTTGAGAAGGTGGCAGGCCGCCAGGGAGCCAAGCCTCATCGCCGAGCTTTGCTGGTCGGTGGCGTTGAGAGCGTCCACCTTGCCCCGCATCAGCTCGGCGGTCTCCATCAGCTCCTTGATATCGACCCCTTTGGGCGGACCAACCTCGGCGCAGACAACAAACTTGCCCTGTTTCACCAGGTCGACAATGTTCATTCTCGTGGTGGGACCTCCATATTCAGGCGGTAATGAAATGGCCGTGGGCTACCGGGGTGGCGGACGACTCCACGTATGCTGTGTCGGTCGAACATTTTCACCATTTTACGGCGTATGTTATTTCTTTGCAACTGCCATCTTTACTCTACGGTCGGATTGAGAGTGGCGCCCGGCTACTCATCACGGTGCGTTTGCTGGTGAAGTCGGCCTTTAGAATGTGCTACAATAACCAACAGAAACGGGCGGTCTGACCGTAAGTGGAGATTTCAGGTGTGAGGGAAGGGCACGTGGCGATTATTGGCATTCTGCAACGATGCGAGATATTTGTGGGACTGGATGATACTGACCTGCAGAGGATTATGGACTTGCCTTCCTGCGAGTGCCGGAGCTACCAGGCGGAGGCAATAGTCTTCCGGGCGGGGGAAGAGGCGGAGCGACTCTATGTGCTGGAAGAGGGACAAATAGACCTTCTGATTAAGGGGGCGGGCACATCGCCGTATCTGCCCGCGCGGGCCGTCATCTGTTCCATCAGCAAGGGGGGGATTTTCGGCTGGCCCGCCCTGGTGCCGCCCCACGTTTTCTCGCTGACCGCCATCTGCAAGAGTCCTTCCACGATTCTCAGCATCCGGGGTGAGGAACTCCGCCGGCTGTTTCAGGAAAGCCCGCATATCGGTCTGGAGGTCACCAACAGCCTGCTCCGCGTCATTAGCTCAAGATTCCGGTATATTGAGCAACTGCTGGTGACGGGCAAGAAATCGCCGC
>JAENJB010000147.1 GCA_016844565.1 Dehalococcoidia bacterium | reverse complement strand
CCAAAGAGACTACGATCTGCAGCTCCCCATGTTATCCGATCACTTCAGTAAAAATCCTTCCCGAAAATGGGCTGAGTGCGTGAGGTGAGAAACAGCAGGCAATATGGTGGCATGACACCGGAAGAAGAGGCACGCCAACAGATAGATCACCTGCTACACCTGGCGGGCTGGAGCCTACAGGATGCCAAAGCCATCAACCTGTACGCAAGCCGGGGAGTTGCTGTGCGCGAGTTCTCCCTCAAGCCTGGCCACGGCGAGGCCGACTACCTGCTGTACATTGACGGCAAGGCCGCTGGCGTGGTGGAAGCCAAGCCCGCTGGTTTCACTCTGACCGGTGTCGAGACGCAGTCGGAGAAGTACGGGAAGGGCTTGCCCGACGATCTTCCAGCGTGGCGCCGCCCTCTGCCCCTACTCTACCAGAGCACCGGGGTGGAGACCCGCTTCACCAACGGCCTCGATCCCGACCCACGGAGCCGTCAGGTATTCGCCTTCCACAGGCCGGAAACCTTGGCCGAATGGCTGGGCACACCTGGCACCGTAGGCGAGGCCCGCCTCCGGCGTCAACTAATGGTGGCGGAGCATAGAGAAGGCTACGGGACGCCTGGGACACTCCTCCACGGCCTGCGGAACATGCCGCCGCAAAACCCCGCCGGGCTCTGGCCGGTGCAGGCCAGGGCCATCCAGAACCTGGAGCGCTCCCTCGCCGAGGGGAGGCAGCGGTCCCTGGTGCAGATGGCGACGGGCAGCGGCAAAACCTACATGGCCTGCCACCTGGTCTACCGGCTTATCAAGCACGCCGGCGCCAGGCGCGTCCTCTTCCTGGTGGACCGGAGCAACCTGGGCCGCCAGACTCTTCGCGAGTTCCAGGGCTTCACCACCCCCGACGACGGGCGGAAGTTCACCGAGCTGTACAACGTCCAGCAGCTCCAGTCCAACCACATCGACGACGTGAGCCGGGTGTGCATCGCCACCATCCAGCGCGTCTACTCCATGCTGAAAGGAGAGGAGCTGGACCCCGAACTGGAAGAGCAGTCGGCCTTCGAAATGCTGCCGCTCCGCAAGGAACCCATGCCCGTCGAGTACAACCCCGCCATCCCCATCGAGACCTTCGATGTGATCATCACCGACGAGTGCCACCGCTCCATCTACAACCTCTGGCGGCAGGTGCTGGAGTACTTCGATGCCTTCCTCATCGGGATGACCGCCACGCCCTCCAAGCAGACCCTCGGCTTTTTCAACCAGAACCTGGTGATGGAGTACAACCACGAGCAGGCCGTGGCTGACGGCGTGAACGTGGACTTCGACATCTATCGCATCCTGACGGAGATCACTGAGCAGGGTTCCAAGGTGGACGCCGGCTACCACGTGGACCGGCGCAACCGCCAGACCCGCGCCGTCCGATGGGAGCAACTCGACGACGACCTGGCTTACGCACCCAATCAGCTCGACCGGGACGTGGTGTCTCCGGACCAGATCCGGACGGTGATCCGCACCTTCCGCGACAGGCTCTTCACTGACATCTTTCCCGGACGCACCGAGGTTCCAAAAACCCTGGTCTTCGCCAAGGACGACAGCCACGCCGACGACATCGTGCAGATCATCCGCGAGGAGTTCGGGCGAGGCAACGAGTTCGCCCAGAAGATCACCTACAAGACCACCGGAGCCAAGCCCGAGGACCTGATACAGGCTTTCCGCACCAGCTACTTCCCGCGCATCGCCGTCACCGTGGATATGATCGCCACCGGGACCGACATCCGGCCCCTGGAGGTGGTGCTGTTCATGCGGAATATCCGCAGTCGCAACTTCTTCGAGCAGATGAAAGGCCGCGGCGTGCGGATCATCTCTCCCACCGAGTTCCAGTCGGTCACTCCCGATTCCTCCCACAAGACCCGCTTTGTCATCGTGGACGCCGTCGGGGTGACCGAGAAAGACCTCGCCGACTCCTACTCCCTGGACAGGCAGCCCACGGTTCCCTTCGAGAAGCTGCTGGACGCGGTAGCCAGGGGCAACCGCGAGCCCGATGTGCTTTCTTCCCTGGCCAGCCGTCTTGCCCGGCTTGACCGCCAGATGACACCTTCCGACCGCAGCGCTCTTGAGGAAATAACCAAGGGAGTCTCTCTCACGGACATTACCGCCAGCCTGGTGCGGGCCGTGGACCCCGACGCGGCCGTCGAAGCCGCTAGCCGGGCCACGGGTCAAAGCGAGCCGACCGAGGAAGCCATCGCCCAGGCGCGCCGGGACCTCCTGGAAGCGGCGGCCCGTCCCCTGGCCGCCAATCCGGAGTTCCGCCAGCGGCTCGTGGACATCCGGCGATCCTACGAGCAGACCATCGATACTGTCAGCCAGGACCGGCTCCTGAACGCCGGATACTCGGCGGACGCCGCCGAGCACGCCCGGACCCTGGTGCGTTCCTTCGAGCAGTTCATCGCTGAGCACCGCGACGAGATCACGGCCCTCCAGGTCCTTTACAGCAGGCCCTATCGCCAGCGGCTGACCTACCGGGAGATCAAGGCCCTGGCGGATGCCCTCCAGACGCCTCCCAGGGCGCTCACTCCCGACCGGCTCTGGGCTGCCTACCAGCAGCTGGAGCGCTCCCGCGTCCGGGGTTCCGGCCAGCGGATGCTCTCTGACGTGGTTTCCCTCGTGCGCTTCGCCACGGGGCAGGACAAGGAGCTGGCGCCCTTTGCCGACCACGTGGGAGAGCGCTTCGACGCCTGGCTGGGGGTGCAAGCGCAGACAGGCAGGACGTTTACGCCAGAGCAGCGCCGCTGGCTGGGAGCCATCCGCGACCACGTCGCCGGCAGCGTCAGCATGGGCTTGGAGGACTTCCAGCTTTCGCCCTTTGACCAGCAGGGCGGCCTGGGCCGGGCTTACACACTGTTTGGGCAAGACCTTCAGGCCCTGTTGGACGAGCTGAACCGGGAGCTGGTGGCGTGAACCGGGAGACCATGCGGCGTGGGATGGGGTAAGATGGTGCGGAGGGACACACTATGAAACGGGACGAAGTTCTAGAAATCCTCGCTCACTACCGGGCAACCCTGAAGGGCTTCGGCGTGAAGTCCCTGGCCATATTCGGCTCGGTGGCCAGGGATGAAGCTGGTCCGGATAGCGATGTAGATATTCTAGTGGAGTTTGACCAACCAGTAGGGCTTTTTGAGCTCGCTGAGTTAAAGGAGTATCTGGAAAGCGTGCTGGGGAAGCGGGTTGACCTGGCAACCCCAGGGGCGTTGCGGCCTCATATGCGAGAGCAAATAATGAGGGAGGCGGTGCTTGCGACCTAGAGGTTCGCGTCTTCGGTTGCAGGACATCCTTCAGGCCATCGAACGCATTGAGGAATATACCAGAGGGATGGGCTTCGATGAGTTCTGTGAAGATACCAGGACCGTTGATGCGGTAGTGCGCAATCTAGAAATAATCGGTGAGGCTTCCAGGCATATCGCTCCGAGTTTGCTGAGACGACACCCTGAAGTCCCCTGGCACCGCATGTGGGGACTACGAAATGTCCTGGCGCACGGTTACTTTGGGGTGGACCTTTCCATTGTCTGGCATACCGTAACCCTCAACCTCCCGCCCCTGGTCCCCCTGCTGCAAGCCGTGCTGGAGGCCGAGGACTTACCCAAGTGATGGGCCTTCCGACGAAAAGAGGGCGGGACGAGTTGAACCGGGAGCTGGTGGGGTGAACAACGACGGAAGCCATCCGCTAC
>JAENJB010000222.1 GCA_016844565.1 Dehalococcoidia bacterium | reverse complement strand
GCGACGAGGCGCCGTCCTTCGGGTCATCGTTCGGGAGTACATCGACAAGGCCAGCCCTGTCGGTTCAGCGCACGTTGCCCGCGCTCATTCCTTGGGTGTAAGCGCCGCGACGATCCGAAACGAGATGGCTGCACTCGAGGATGAGGGATACATCACGCATCCTCATACCTCTGCCGGCCGGATCCCTTCCGACAAGGGGTATCGTTACTTTGTCGAAGCTCTGATGGAAACCGACCGGCTACCGGGCCATATGCGACAAGCAGTACAGGCACGCATTCTCGAAGTCGAAGGGGAACCGGAGGAGTGGGCTGTAGTGGCCACCTCGTTCATTGCCGGTCTGGCCGAGGCCCTTGCACTGGTGACGTTCCCTCGCGCACGGGCGGCACGTGTGAAGCACCTTGAGCTGGTCGCGCTCCAGGACTTTCTGGCCCTCCTCGTCCTGGTCCTCCAGGAAGCCCGGGTGAAACAGCAACTGCTCCACGTAGATGAGGCCGTCACCCAGGACGAGCTTTTCCGCGTGGCGAACCGGCTGAACGCATCATTCAACGGCTCCACTGCCCAGCAGATCAGCCAGCAGTCCCTCGCCTTGAACCCGCTGGAGGAGCGGGTTACCAGAACAGTGACCAAGCTGATGGAGGCCGAGGACGCCCGAACCGCGGAGGTGGCCCAACTTGCTGGGATGCGCTCTTTGCTCTCCCAGCCCGAGTTCGCTTCCAATGAGCGGACGCTCGGACTGATGGACCTCGTCGAAGACCGTCGCCTCCTCGGATCGCTGGTCTCCCAAATGGCGGGCGACGGCGACGTCCGGGTCTTCATCGGCAGTGAGAACCCGACAGAAGCTATGCGCGATTACGCCCTG
The DNA here is from genome assembly GCA_016844565.1 of Dehalococcoidia bacterium. Taxonomy (GTDB): domain Bacteria; phylum Chloroflexota; class Dehalococcoidia; order JAENJB01; family JAENJB01; genus JAENJB01. Next base: position 1,745 of record JAENJB010000222.1, on the reverse strand, counting down.
ATACTCGCTCCCTACGGAATCCCCGGCGAGATCCAGGGGACCCTCGGGGTCCTGGGACCTACCCGGATGCACTACGCACGTGCCATCGCCGCGGTCAGTTTCCTTTCGGGCGTCATGAGCGAGGCGCTTACGGAGCACTACGGGTAACCTTCCCTTTCTGAATGGTGTAGCAATTCATGAACACTTCCTACTCGAACTGGCAGCGCACCGCAGCGGACTTCGCAAACTTCAAGCGACGCACCGAACAGGAACGCTCGGATGCTGCCCGGTTCGCGTCCTCCATGCTCATCCTTACCCTGCTGCCCATCGTGGACGACTTCGAGCGGGCCTTGGGCAATGTACCCCGAGAGCTTGCAGGCCTCACGTGGATTGACGGGATGCAGCTCATCTACCGCAAGCTGCTGGCCATCCTGGAGAATCAGGGCGTAGCCGCCCTTGAGGCGGTTGGCCAGCCCTTCGATCCGAACCTTCACGAGGCTGTGATGCGGTCTCCGGGAGAGGAGGGGAAGGTCCTGAGTGAGCTGCAACGCGGCTACACCCTTCAGGGCCGCGTCATCCGGCAGCGGCGGATCTACTGCTCAAGAGGAGAACTCTGAAGGCACCAGCCCCACTAGCCATGCCGGCGTATGAGGTCGTCCTCCGCCGGCGCTGGTTCGGCGAGGAGATGGAACAGAAGCTCGATGAGTACGACCACGAACCCTCTGAGGGTGAGTTGAGAGAGCTCGCACAGCGTCAGGGGCTGGCCGGTTCAGCCACCCTCTACGTCCGTTCCGGCAAGAAGACGTCCGGACGCGCGTACCGCGTCCGTGAGCTGCCAGACCCCGGCTCTTAGCGCCTCTGCATCTCCCCACGTTCGAACAGTACCAGGGCAGCGGCAATGACCCCCGCAGTCTCAGCCCTCAGTATGCGCGGTCCCAGGCTCACCGCCGGGATGTGATAATCCCGGGCTATCAGCACCTCCTCGTTCGTCAGCCCGCCCTCTGGCCCGGCGAGAAGCAGCACCGTCGTCTGCCCCTTCAAGCCCACCAGCCCATCCCTCAGGCCGATCTGCATTTCCCCTTCGTGAAGGAGCAACCCTGATCCGGCTCCTGCCCTGCAGGCGTCCTCCCATGTCGCAGGCTCCAAGACTTCAGGAATGATCCCCCGACCAGACTGTTCGGCGGCTTCCTGGACAATGGCCGACCAGCGGCGGGCCCGCGAGTCCCAAGCCTTGGCGTCCCTCCGCGGCACTGACCGCGCACAGACCAGACCTCGAAAGGCGCTGATCCCGACCTCGGTACCCTTCTGAAGCACCCAGCCCCATTTCTCACCCTTGAGGAGGCCTTGGGACAGGTGGACGCGGGTGGCGGGCTCTCCTGGTGCCTGCTCTTTACCCGTGATCCTCCCGAATGCTCTCCCCTGTCCCGTCTCCTGTAACTGGACGAGATAGCAGGCGCCCGAGTTATCCAGTGCTTGCACCTCGTCGCCTGACCGGAGGCGAAGCACTCGAGAGATCTGACGCGCCTGTGCCGGGGTGAACTGTATCTCGTCGCCTTCGACATTACCGGCGGGAACGAAGAACCGATGCACTTACCTAACCCAGCGAATTGTCCGCCAGGCGCCCTTACGTCCGACCCGGATGTCATGGGCCCCTGCAGCGTCATACGCCTGCAGGACGCCTTAGAGCCCGGCTTCCCCGATTCCCGCTCCCAACAACACACCTCCAGCCGGAACCCCCGCCACGATGGAGGCTGCAAGGTCTTGGT
>JAENJB010000146.1 GCA_016844565.1 Dehalococcoidia bacterium | reverse complement strand
GGAGGGCCTCCTTCAAGAGGCAACTCAAGGCGGTGTATTCCAGGCCTTATTTCCATTTCACCTTCTTAACCTGCAGAATTCTCTCGTGTTGCCACGGCCAACAGGGGGCGCCCGTCAGGCTCGCTGCAGACCCTCCGCAACAGCCCTGAAGGCCAAACTGACTGCCTCAGCGGCATCTTGAGCCACCGCTATGTTTTCTTTGGACTTGCCTTTCTTCGATAGAGACCACGTACCAACGCCGATCACAGGGACACCCATCTTAAGGGCAAGGGCAATCTCCGATAGTGTGCCGTACTCTCCCCCGATGGCAATCACCGCCTGGGCAGACTTGACCACCAGAACGTTGCGGGCCTCTCCCAGACCCGTCACGATAGGAATCGAGACATATTCGTTGGCCGCCTCACGGCCGCTGCCCGGGAGAATGCCCACGGTCAGCCCCCCTGCTGACCTGGCCCCCTTCGATGCTGCCTCCATCACCCCACCCAGGCCGCCGCAAACCAGAACGGCGCCGCGGCGGGCAAGCTCGGTGCCTACTTCCTCCGCTATCTCCCTCTCAGCCGGCGAACAGCGCCCACCGCCGACGACCGCAATGAAGGCCGAACCGACGAACGGCACGACTTTACCCCCTTTCCAAGACCGGTTGAGACGACCAGGCCGGGCATGAACAGGCTTAGACAACGGCGAGGTCAATCAACGACAGCGATAGCCTCGATTTCAATCAAGAGGTCGGTGCCATACAGGCTAACCACCTGGACTGCGGTGTTTGTCGGAATCCAATCACCGAAGAACTCCCGCAACGCCTCATAGAATCCCTTCCTTCTAAGGTACCTCTCGTCCTTAAGGTACATATTCAGTTTCACGATGTCGGTCATCTTTGCCCCACCAGCCTTGAGGATTCGCTCTATATTCTCCAGGCTTTGCCTTACCTGCCCCTCAAAGTCTCCTCGAGCCATCAGGTGCCCTTTTTCATCAACCGACACCTGGCCCGACACGTAGATGGTGTTCCCGGCCCTGATGGCCTGAGAATAGAACAGGTCCTTCCTGGAATCAAAAACGTTCTTCGGGATGATAACCTTCTTCGCCATGTCTTGTCCTCCTTCCTGAACTGTATCGTTCGTTATCGCTTCGGACGCTCTGTCAGGCTCAGCGGACCACCAGGTCCACTATTTGCCGGCTGGCGATGTCCACCAGACCCGACTCGCAGATTCTCAGATAGGGCACGGCGGGCGTGGTCAACATGCTCAAAGAGAGGTGAGCATCGGCCAATCTGCAGCCGAGCTCCATCGCCTTCTGCTGTACCGAGGCAAGGCCCCGACTCGCCGCTTCCACCGGCTCGTCGGAAAGCATACCAGCGATGGGCATAGGCCATTCCGCCACGACCTTTCCGCCGGCACAGACCACCATACCTCCCTGCAAAGCAACGATGCGGTTAACCGCCAGAGCCATATCTGAATCATCGGCTCCTACCACGACGATATCGGTGCAGTCCCACGCGTCACTACTGGCTATGGCCCCCGACTTGAGGCCGAAGCCGCTCACCAGCCCGGTGAACCTCTTGCCCGAGCGGTGAGTCCTCTCGATAGCGGCCACCTTCAGGATATCCTTCCCCGGGTCGCACCCTATCAGCCCCTCACGGGATACAAGTTCCACATGCTTCTCCCGGGTCACCAGACCGGTGTGCATGTCGATGACGCGTACTTTAACTGCTGCTCCGGCGCCGACACATATGTCGAAATCCCTGATACCAAAATCATTATCGAGGTGAACGCTCTTCCGGACCGCGTCCGAGAAGACCGGCTCTCTGGGCAGCCGGACCAGCACCCCATTCTGTGCCACCAGTTGACCGCTACTGAAGACATACTCGGCCCGTATAGTACGCACGTCAGGAACAACCACAATGTCCGCGTACTTGCCCGGCGTGATACTGCCGATGTCGCCGTCCAGACCGAAATGCTCGGCGACATTGAGCGTCGCCATCTGAACGGCCGTCACCGGCTCAAAGCCCAGGTCTATGGCCTTCTGCACCAGGAATTCCATATGCCCGTACTTGAGCACTTCGCCCGGTGAAAGGCCGTCCGTCGCCAGCAGCAGCCTCCTGAAATCGATGCCGCTCTCCCTGATGGAGGAGATGGCCTCCAAATCCCGGCGCACACCACCCTCCCGCACCAGGACATACACACCCAACCGCAACCTGTCAAGCACCTCATCGGCGGTGGTTGGCTCGTGACAGGATGAGATGCCTGTGGCCGCCAGGGCGACCAGCTTATTCCCCCTGGCGCCGGCCGTGTGCCCCTCTATCTTCTTCCCCCGCGAAATGGTCAGCGCAAACAGGTCGAGTACCCGGCTATCACCCGCCAGAACGGCGGGCCAGGAGATGCATTCCCCCAACCCCAATACATCCCTGCGCCGGTACAGCTTCTCCGCCATATCTATCGTCATCCCATGAGAGCGAGCTATGGGACTCAGAGTCAACATGCTGGGGATAGTGAAGAATATCTTCACCGGCTGCCCGCCAACAGCATCATAAAAGTCCACCGCGCCATCGTACCCCAGTGGAAAGAACGCCTCGCCGCTCTCGCTGACGATGGTCGTTGTCCCACCTTTCATGGAATGCTTTAGGAAGTTGTCGGGCCGACAATACCACAAGAGATGAGAGTGGCCGTCGATGAAACCTGGAAGCAGTGTCCTGCCCGAGACATCAAGCACCTCGGTGTCGGGACCTATGGTGTGTTCGGCCTTCGCCCCCACAAAAGCGACTCGCTCGCCCTTTATCGCAACGGAAAGACCCTCCAGCACCTCCCCCGTATGCACACTCACCACGTTCCCATTGGCGATCACAATGTCAGCCTTCTCTCTCCCCAACGCAACCTCCGCCAGCTGTCTCAACTCCCGGGCACTGGGCGCCATACGAGCTCCTTCCTTCAAGAGAGAATCAAATGCGGGGACCAGGGGAAGCCTGAGTGGCTAACCGCGCTCCTGGCCGTCAGAGGTGTCATCCGACAACTCGATCTTCTCCAATCGGTCGGGCCGCTCAAGAAGGTCAATGTAGAGCTTGCCTTCCAGGTGGTCCATTTCGTGCTGAAGAGCTTGGCCGAGCAACTCGGTACCCTTCACGCGCACCTCTTTACCTTGCCTGTTCAATGCCTTAACAGTAACCGAAGTGGCCCGCTTGACCTGTCCTCTATACCCGGGGACACTCAGACAGGCTTCACCTAAAAGTACCTCTCCACTTTTCCTCACCACTTCCGGGTTAATGAGCACGAGTATTTCCTGTTCAGGCACATGGATGACCGCTATCCGCAAGGACTTGCCCACCTGGGGCGCTGCCAGTCCTACACCTTGCACATGGTGCATGGTATCAATCATGTCATCAATCAGCTTCAGAATGGAGGCATCAACAGTCCTCACCCTCTTGGCCTTCAGGCGCAATCGCGGGTCAGGAAGAGTTCGCAATGGTAGAACAGCCACTAATCCAAGCTCCCAAACCAGGATTATATTGGAATAAAGCAGAGATTTGCAAAACTAGGCCAGCCCCACCGGATCAATATCCACCACCCACCCCCGAGGCAGAGTCAACTGGGAAACGAGCCGGCCCGGGTCGTCGCCTCGCAGAAGCAGCTGGTAACGATACCGGCCGCGCAAGCGCCCGATGAACGCGGGCGTAGGACCCAATATCTCAACGCCGGAAAGACCCCGGTCATCTCTTTCGGCGGATAG
>JAENJB010000145.1 GCA_016844565.1 Dehalococcoidia bacterium | reverse complement strand
AGCACCTGAACTGGTGCGCCTTCTTGTCCAGGGGTTCGAGCTGGTTGCGAAGGAAGAGGAATGGGTCCATCTGTCGGCGCTGGGCTCCGCTCTTCGCCAATTGGACCCGGCGTTCGACCCCCGGACGTACGGTCACGCCCGGCTGGTGTCGCTCATCCGCAGCTATCCGCAGACATTTGCTCTCAAACGAGATAATTCAAATAGGCCGCCGACGTGGTTAGTGGCGCTGACAGGTCAACAGAAGGATGCGGACGATTCGTAAGCCTGTGCGCGTTCGACCTAGCCGCGGGATGCTTGCGGGCGAAGCCATCATCGGCGGCCAGACGATATCCTACACCATCAAGCGCAGTCCCAGGGCGAGATATGTCCGGCTGGAGGTGAAACCGGAGACCGGCCTCATCGTCGTCATCCCCAGGCACTACAAGTCAGACGGCATCTCCGACCTGCTGAGCAGGAAGCAGCGGTGGATACTGAAAACGCTGACCCGGTGCCGGCGGGTCCGGCGAGTTGCAAGCGACAAGCCTCTAAGCGCCGGCGGTACCGTTTCCTATCTCGGCCGGGAGCTGGAGGTGGTCCCGATGCCATCGGGATCTGAGAATGGTAGTGGGAGCGTGAGCGTGGAGGGGGACAGGCTGTTAGTCTGCCTCCCGTCGGGCGCCGATGGGCTGGCCGCTGCGCTGGAGGGGTGGTACCGGGCCGAGGCTGGCCGCATGATGGGGGAGAAGGTCAGCAGACTGGGCGCCGGACTGGGCGTCGCCTGGAGGCGGCTCGGCATTCGTGGGCAGAGGACCCGCTGGGGTAGCTGCTCCCGTGCAGGCGGTCTCAGTTTCAACTGGAAGCTCATCATGGCGCCGGAGGCGGTGGTGGACTACGTGGTTGTCCATGAGCTGGCCCACCTTAAGGAGATGAATCACTCGAAGATGTTCTGGCAGCTGGTGGAACGGCACTGCCCCGGGTGGCGCGAACATAACAGGTGGCTTAAGGATCACGCATTTCACCTGGCGGGGCTGGCGGCGTAGGGGCTGGCCTGCCCCTTCCGTCATTGCGAGGGCTCTTCGCTGAAGGCTCAGAGCCTGCCCTGAGTTCGCCGAAGGGATAAACTCCGCTCGAAGCAGTCCGCGCTTCTGTCCTCTCCCCCCTTGCGGGGGAGAGTTAGAGAGAGGGGGACCATGACCGGTACCACACCCTCTCCCTGACCCTCTCCCGTCAAGGGAGAGGGAACACGACAGATTGCCTCACCCTCCCCGACAGGTCGGGATGGGCTCGCAATGACAACCAGCGAGAACAGGGTATTGCTTTGGCATGTCGACAGGAAGTAAGATGGGCTTTCGCCCATGTACAAGGAAATCTCCGCCGCCTTCGTTTCACTGAGATTCCGCGACTACCGGCTTCTCTGGTTGGGCCAGTTCAGTACCTCCATGGGCATGTGGATGGACAACGTCGCCCGGGGGTGGCTGATGTACGAGCTGACCGGCTCTCCGTTCATGCTCGGCCTCACAGGTGCGGCCAAGGCGGCGCCCATGCTCTTCTTTGGCTTGCTGGCCGGAGTTATGGCCGACCGGTACGGGAAGAAGCACCAGCTTATGATTTCTCAGGCCTCCAACGGCCTGGTGAATCTTCTGCTGGCGTTGCTGGTGGTCAGCGGGAAGGTCGAGCCGTGGCACATCCTGGCAACCGGGCTGCTGGCCGGGACCGCTCAGGCCTTTCAGCAACCGGCCCGGACCGCCCTCATCTCGGACTACGTGGAGGAAAAGCACCTGGCCAATGCCATCGCTCTCAACGCGCTGGCCTTCAACATCAGCAGAACGCTGGGGCCCATGCTTGCAGGAATTCTGGTAGCTCTCGTCGGCGTGGGAAGCTCTTACTTCTTCCAGGCGGCCATTTACCTGCTGGCTTCATACTGGACGGCCCGGATGGCGGTTCCCGCCGGCAGCCGGGATAACGCAAAGCGAGGCTCGATGGCCGAAAGCCTTATGGAGGGCCTGCGTTACATCAGGTCGGACAAGACCATCCTGGCCCTGATGGCGCTCGTCCTCGTTCCCAGTGTGCTGCAGCATCCATATATCAGTCTGATGCCCATATTCGCCAAGGATATCATGGAGGTGGGGCCGGAGGGACTCGGCCTGCTGATGGGCGCCATAGGCTTCGGCTCCGTCACCGGGGCGCTGCTGGCGGCGACGGTCTACCGGGAACGCCACCGGGGTCCTCTCTTGCTGGCCAACGCCATCGTCTTTGCGGCGTTCCTCGGTCTTTTCGCCTTCACACCCCGGTTCGCGGTTGCTCTGCCTTTTCTGGCCGTCGTAGGGCTTGCTCAAACGGGCCATATCGTGCTCGCCAATACTCTGATTCAGACCCTGACGCCGCGCCATTTGAGGGGTAGGGTGATGGGTGTGTATTTCCTCGATAGGGGGATGATGCCGCTGGGCACACTGCTGGCGGGAAGCCTGGCAGGGCCGCTGGGGGCGCCTTTGACTGTGGGGATAATGGCTGCCAGCGGTGTACTGCTGCCGCTCTGGGTAGCTATTGCCGTCCCGCGGATACGGCAGCTGCACTGACGCCGCCTCTTCTGTCATTCTGAGCCCGAGCGCAGCGTCGCGCGAAGAATCCGTCCTGGGGGCGGGTCCCTTCGGCAAGCTCAGGGCGGATCCTTCGGCCTCCCGACACGTCGGGATGGCCTCAGGATGACACTTGAGAGGGTCAGACGGTGGGCCGCGGCAGCAGGCCGGCCTTCTGGGTGAGCACCGGGACAATGTCTTCCCAGCCGACGGCCATGATATGGACGCCGTGCACCCCGGGGACCTTGCGGACCTGCTCGATCAGCTCCAGGGTGATTTGCAGTCCTTCTTCTTTGGCGTCCTTGGCCTTCTCCATGCGAGCGACCAACTCGCCGGGCACGTCAATCCCGGGGACATGGTCCTTCATGTAGCGCATCATGCCCGCCGAGCGCACGGGTATCACCCCGGCCAGGATGTGGGTCTTTTTGTCCAGGCCCCTGGCGACCACCTGCTCCATCCACGCGGCGAACTTCTTGACGTCGAAGATGCCCTGGGTCTGGATGAAATCGGCGCCGGCCTTGACCTTCTTCCCCAGGCGGATAATACGGAACTCGTACGGGTCGGCGAAGGGGCTTTCGGCGGCCCCGATGTAGAGGGGCACCTCGCCGGAGATGTCCTCGCCGTTGATGAACTTCTTCTCGTCTCGCATCCGCCTCAGTACGTCAATCAACTGGATGGAATCGAGGTCGAAAACGCTCTTGGCAGTGGGGTGATTGCCCAGCTTCTGATGGTCGCCGGTAAGGCAGAGGATGTTGTTGATGCCCAGGGCCACCGCTCCGAGGACGTCGCTCTGGAGGGCGATCCGGTTGCGGTCGCGGCAGACCATCTGCATCACCGGCTCGGCCCCGAGCTGTTTGAGCAGGATGCATCCGGCGATGCTGGACATGCGGACGATGGCCGTCTGGTTGTCGGTGACGTTGAGGGCATCGCAGCAGGTGCGCAGCGCAGCGCCCTTCTTCTGCACTCCAGCGATGCCGGTGCCCTTGGGCGGGCCGACCTCGGCGGTGACGGCAAAATTCCCGGCGGCCAGGACCTTCTCTAGATTAGTGCCTGATTTCATTTGAACCTCTCACCCTGCCCTCTCTCCTTTTCAAGGGTCTTGCCTCAAATGTCATTCTGAGGAGCGATCTCTGGTGGGATTAGTAATGCACAAACAGGCCCCACCGCTCCGAGATTCTTCACTTCGTTCAGAATGACACAGGGACGGTACTTTTGGGGCAAAGCCCTTCTTAAAGAGAGAGGGAGTGGATTTTGTGAAATGGACTTCGCCCCTTTCCATCCTGATCTAGTGCCCTTTCCCCTTTTCCTCTTTGATGGTGGTGTCGGTGATCTTCGACGCGGCGGCGACGGCCGGCAGGCGGAGGTCGGGGCGGACAAGGGTGTGCGGCCCACCGGAATGGCTGGTGCTCCAGTCCTTGGGGGGCCGGATCTCCTCCAGGGTATCGAGCTTGCCCAGGTTGGCCAGGCGGTCGTAAATCAGCTGCCAGCCGCAGGGGCGGTCCGGCAGCACCTCGCAACGTCCTTTGGAGGAGCCGCCGCACGGACCGTTCAGCATGCTCTTGGCGCAGCGGGTGATGGGGCAGACGCCGCCGGTCAGGGCCAGGACGCAGTCGCCGCACCCGAGGCAGCGGGAGCTCCAGACACCCATCTCCTGGGGTATGCCTTTGAAGTAGGTGTCCACGCCGGGCAGCGACACGGCTTTGGGAAAGCGCTCGGCGATGCCCTGGACGCCCACGCCGCAGGCCAGGGAAAGGGTGGCTTCGGCGCTCTTGATTTTGTCGGCTGCCTCATCGAGGAACTCCCACTCGCACTGGCGCTGGATGGTGAACTCGTCGATCTGTCGTTCGATGCCGTTCTTCTTATCGCTCAGGCGCAGGGCGGAGGCCAGGATGGCCACCTCCCGCTCGCCGCCGGCGAAGCAGATGGTGGTGCAGGTGCCACAGCCGAGGACGAGCACCTTGTGGTAGGGCGCGAGGATTTCCCGTATATCTGAAAGTGACTTCTGTTTTCCTGTGATCATAATCTAACCTCTCACTCTTTGTCGCTCTCCCCTTCGAAGGGGAGAGCCCGTCTGTCATTGCGAGGCCATGCCGTAGGGGCACGGCGTGCCGTGCCCGCAGGCCGAAGCCCCGATTTCATCGGGGCTTCGCGGAGTTTATCCCTTCGGCGAACTCAGGGCAGGCTCTGAGCCTTCGGCGAAGGGCTCGCAATGACACAAAAGGAGGGTTTCGCCCCTTCGAGCTTTCCTCACGAGACGACGCTCTTGCTAAGCTCCTGGACGAGACCGGCGAGCTGCTGTCCGGCCGGGCGGCTTATCTCATGCATGGCCAGGCGATTGGGGTCGAGCCCAACATCGGCGAGGACCTTGCGGGCCGCTTCCAGCCTCAGCTTTGTCCAGTCCATAGCGTTCTTGTACTGACAGGCCTGGTCGCCGCATCCCAGCAGCAGGACGCCATCGGCGCCCAGCTCCAGGGCTTTGAGCAGGTGGAGAGTGCCTATCTTGGCCAGGCAGGGCACGGCTACCAGGGCCAGGTTGTCCGGCGCGGAGTAGGCGAGGCCCGATAGGTTGTAGGTGCATACGAAGCTGACGATAGCCGGTCCCTTGCTCTTGACAGATGCCCTTCTCAGGGCATTCTGCACGCGTTCGGGAATGTCCTCGACCCCGGGCATGGTGAAGGCGATGGCGCGGGCCGGGCACTCGTTGACGCAGAGGCCACAGGCTTGGCACTGGTCGGCGCGGATGACCACGTCGCCGAGCACGCTCAGCACCGGCACATTGTAGGGGCAGATGCGCACGCAGGTGAGGCAGGCGCAGCATTTGTCGTCGATGATATAGGCGCCGGCCCCGCAGTTGAGACACCTTCTGGACTCGCCGACGCCGTGCTCGATGCCGTAACCCTGCTCCATGGGGTTGAAGTTGCCCGCCCGCTGCTCCACTGTCAGCGCCGGGACCTCAACGCGCGGGACTTTCTTCACCTCATTGAGCACCTCGGCGCGGACGTCGGCGAGCGCCTCGGCCTCTGCCGCTGCTGGAGTAAATGGCTTGCCTTCGAGATACTGCACGATGGACCGGGCGGCCTGCCGGCCGCTGGCCATGGCCTGCACGGCGGTGGTCGGGCCGATAGCCACCTCG
>JAENJB010000027.1 GCA_016844565.1 Dehalococcoidia bacterium | reverse complement strand
GCGCCAGCAGCGCCTGCACCGTCCGGGACGGCGGCACCGGAGAAATCGGCGGCAGAGAGACCAGCGCCAGCGCCTCAGCTCACCCGCGAGCAGCAGCTGGTGGAAGCGGCCAAGAAAGAGGGAGAGGTGGTCTTCTGGTTCCACCAGTTCCCTGACACCGAGAAGGCCATGAAGCCATTCACGGAGCGGTACCCTTTCATCAAGGTGAAGACATGGGACAGCAGGGGTACAGAGGTGCTGGCCCGGCTGGTGGAGGAAGCCAAGGCAGGCCGCCATAGCGCCGACGTACTGATTCTGAGCTCGGAGATTGTGGATGCTCACAGCTTCGGGCTGCTTACCGAATACGAGTTCCCCAATGTTGTCGGGTGGACCAACCAGCCGAACCACAACTTCTACAAGGCCGTTACCGGAGTCGCCAGGATGGCGGCGGTCTTCAATACCGACCTTGTCCCGCCGGCTGACGTGCCGAAGTCGTGGGATGACATCAAGAGCACCAAGTGGGCTGGTAAGACCTTCGTCACTACCTCTGGAGAGGACACTCCACTCTTCTGGGCCTATCTCTGGAGGGAGAAAGACGTACTGAACTGGGATAAGTCCTTCGCTTTCTGGGGGGACTTCATTCGAAACACCCGGCCGAGGGTGACGAGCGGCTATACCGGTCCCCTGCAGCGACTGGCCGCCGGAGAAGTCGCCCTCTTTCCAGCCGCGGGCTTTGGCCCTACCTATCGTCTACAGGCGGTGGGGGCGCCGCTTGGATTCGCGCCCGTCGGGCCGGTGACAGGCGATATTGGAGGCATAGCCCTGCTAAAGGACGCTCCTCATCCCAATGCCGCCCGGCTGCTCATCGACTGGCTGACCAGCCCGGAAGGGATCCTGGCCTACGTCGATAGCACCTACAATTTCGCACTGGACCCCAAGCTGGCAGCAAGGGCCAGGAGCAACGCCCTGTTCAAGTCGCTCGGCATAGCCTATGACCCGATGCCGAGAGGGGTAATCACCCCTGAGAATTTGAAGAAGTCGTCGGACTTCTGGCTGAAGGCCCTCGGCGTGCGTGGCTAGCACAGGATAGTCCGTGACGCCGGTCCGGGCCACGTCACCTGGAATGTCGCCTGGCAGAGCGTAGCTAGGCATACCGGAACCAGCATTGCTTCGCTACGCTCTCTTGACATGACGTGAGCGACCCGATAGGGCATTTCTCATTTAGCCTGGCAGGGAGGAATGGTAATGACTGAGCTATCGGTAATCGGTAAGAACACGCTCCGCATTGATGCTCTGGACAAAGTAACCGGGAAAGCCAAGTACGTCATCGACGTTATGCTTCCGGGCATGCTCTACGGCAAGATGCTGAGGAGCCCCCACCCCCACGCCAGGATCATCAATATCGACACCTCCAGGGCGGCGCGACTGGCCGGGGTGAAGGCGGTCATCACCGGACGGGACATTTCTCCAGAAAGGTTGGGCTTCATCCGCGACCGCACCGTCCTGGCGATCGACAGAGTCCGGTTTATTGGCGAGCCGGTAGCGGCCGTAGCCGCCGTCACCAGAGAACTGGCGGAGGAGGCTGCCGGGCTGATAAGGGTGGATTACGAGCCTTTGCCCGCGGTCTTCGACCCGGAGGAGGCGATGAAGCCCAACCCGGCGGCCGTCATCCACCCGGAGCTACTTAAGTACGCCCTGCATCCACTTCCCTTCCCACCCTACCGTTTCGAGCCCGACCGTCCCAATATCCTCATCCACCGCCATGTGGAGCACGGCGATGTCGAGCAGGGGTTTAAGGAGAGCGACCTGGTACTGGAGGACCGCTTCTCCGCCGCCCCCATGCAGCACTGCCTGATGGAGCCCCACAACTGCGTAGCACAGATGGGCGCCGACGGCATCCTGACGGTGTGGACGACCACCTACTGGGCCCACTGGTTCAAGGCGGAAGTAAGCAGGGTGATGGGCCTGCCGCCATCGCGTGTGAGAGTAATCTCCCTCTACATCGGCGGCAACTTCGGCGGGCGGACGACGCCTCATCTTGGGCTAACGGCTGCCCTGCTCGCCTTGAAGACGCAGCAGCCGGTGAAGATGGCCTTCACGAGAGAGGAGGTCTTTATCGACTCCGCCTCTCGCGAGCCGATGGTCCTCTATATCAAAGACGGCGTGAAGAAAGACGGCACTCTGGTAGCCAGAGAGATGAAAGCCATTATCAACGCCGGGGCGTACAGCAGCCTCATTGTCCAGATAGCGCGCAGCAGTGTTTTCGCCACTGTAGGCGTTTACCGGATGCCGCACTTCAAGTTCGATGCCTATGCCGTCGCTACCAATGAGCCGCCCTACGGTCCCTTCATTGGCTTCGGCGGCTCGCACATAGTGTGGGCGGTGGAGAACCATATGGATATGCTGGCGGAGAAACTGGAGATGGATCCCCTGGAGATGAGGCGAAGGAACCTCCTCAAAGAGGCTGATGAGGATGTTTGCGGCCAGATTAACCACAGCACGGGAGCCAGAGAATGCTTGGACAAGATGGCCGGGTGGATAGAGTGGGGAACGACGCCACCTCTGCCGTCGGGCTCGTGGAAGGTGGGCAAGGGCGTGGCCCAGGGCTGCCGACAGACCATAGCCGGCACGACTTCCGTGGCGGCGGTGAAGGTCCACGAGGATGGCGCTATTGAAGTGCGCCACAGCGCCCACGAGGTCGGCCAGGGCTGCAACACCACCATGGCGCAGATCGCCGCCGAAGAGTTCGGCGCCACGGTGGATATGGTCAAGGTAGTGTTCACGGACACGGCCATTACACCGTTTGAGTTCGGCACCGTCTCCATGCGGAGCACATTCAATACCGGCAATGCGGTCCAGCTGGCCTGTCAGGACGCGAAGAGGCAGCTCTTTGCCCTGGCTTCGGCCAAGCTAGGCGTCCCTGCCGAGGGACTTGACATAAGAGACAACCGCATCTATGTGAAGGGGGTGCCCGAGAGAGGCCTCCGGGTTCCGGAGCTCTTCACTCCCCTGGGCTATCTGGTCAAAGGTGGCGAGCTGGTCGGAAACGGCGTCTTCACCTGTCCCATAAGCAGCGAGGACATCAACACCGGGCAGGGGAAGAGGGTGGTGGCCTACCTGTCCCACGGGGCCAACGCCGCCGAGGTAGCGGTGAACACGGAAACCGGAGAGGTCAAGCTACTGAGGCTGGGGGGATGCTACGACATGGGCCGCCCGATAAACCCGAAGGCGTGCGAGGCGATGATTCAGATGGGACTGGCCATAGGTACCGGTACCGCACTGACTGAGGAGATGGTCGTCCGCGAAGGGAGGATCGTCAATCCCAACTTCATGGACTACAAGGCGCCGATGGCCATGGATATGCCTTCTACGGACCGCGTCGCCTACCAGTTCGCGCCCGCGCCTCACCGGGAAGGCCCGTACGGGGCCAAGGGGTTCGCCGAGAACACGCCGGTGCCGGTGGCGCCAGCTATAGGAAACGCCGTCTACCACGCTATCGGGGTGCGGATAAAGGACCTGCCCATCACCAAAGAGAAGATTCTGGCCGCCCTCGCGGCAAAGGCGGGACGCGCTTCTGCGCCTTGACAGTTGAACCTGAGACTGCTATGCTTTGTAGCTGGTTAGGGCTTCTTCTTTAGCGTCTCCACCACACTCCCATTTCGGCTCGCGGCCCCGTGGTGTAGCGGACTAACATGCCACCCTGTCACGGTGGAGATCGAGGGTTCGAATCCCTTCGGGGTCGCCAACACTTATTTCGCCGCACTCCAGATTCAGGCGGAACAGCGGCTCCGTTGCGGTTTGCCGGTAGCCTCAAGGAGTGGGAAAGGTAATCAGGTATCTGAAGATGAAACTGCCATTGCCAGCCTCAGACTCACATTGGCGTGTATGAGGTCACTCTTGAGCTGCGTCGGGCGTCAGGAGCAAAGGCATAAGGAAGGATGGGATGACTGAAATAAAAGAGGAACAATCCATAGTTGAGCTGAAGGAAAGGCGACCAGATTACGACGAAGACGGTCCGCAGTGGCCTGCTGCCATAAGTATGGCTCCTGTTGAAGAAGAGTTGGCCAGGGAGGCTCTTTGGGGAGAAGAGGAGCCGACTGATGACCCGGTGAGGATGTACTTGGGTGAAGTGGGCAGAGTCGCCCTGCTGACCGGAGCCGAGGAAAGAACCCTGGCGAAGAAGATGGAGTGCGGCAGGCATATCAGGCGGCTTGAGGAGGAATGGCTAGTCGAACACGGCAAATCAGCCAGGGTGTTAGACATTTTCACGGTCATGCTGGTTCCTCTGCACAAGGCGGCTCCCATAGTGGTGGCTATGCGAATCGAGCTTGGGCTAAAAGCTTCGACTCCACTGCAGTGTATCTCAAATGTTAAGATGCGGAAAGCTATTGACGTTGTACTGGCTGAGCCTTTAATCAAGGCCGTTGCTGACGGAACGGGACGGGATGAGAGTGAAGCGGAGAAAGCGATAGTTCAGCTTGCCCTCCTGTTTAATCTGCTGCCCAGAGAGGTGCTCTCAATAATGGGCGAGACGGATTCGTGGGAGGAGCTGGAAACACTGATTGGTAGTGCCAGCTTTAGGGCTTTGCTCAACTCTCAGCAAAGGGCGCTGAGAAAGTATCTGGACCGGGTGAAGTATGAGGAGTCTCGTTCTGAGAGACATCTCATAGAGGCAAATCTGCGTCTCGTGGTCAGTGTCGCCAAGAAATATATCGGCCGGGGCATGGCGCTCCTTGACCTTATCCAGGAAGGGAATATAGGTCTGATGCGGGGGGTGGAGAAGTTCGACTACCGGCGCGGTTACAAGTTCAGCACCTACGCTACCTGGTGGATCAAACAGGCCATCACCAGGGCCATTGCCGACCAGGCCCGGACGATCCGCATACCGGTGCATATGGTGGAGACCATCAACAAGGTACATCGGGTAAGTCTGCGTCTGGCTCAAGAATACGGGCGGGAGCCGAGCCACGACGAGATAGGCCGGGGAATGGAAATCCCCAAGGAGAAGGTGAAGGAAGTCGTAAAGTTATCCCAGGCGCCGCTATCTCTGGAGACGCCTATCGGGGAGGAGGAGGATAGCCACCTGGGGGATTTCATCGAGGATCGGTCTGCACTGCCTCCCGCAGATGCTGCGTCACGGCAATTGCTTAAAGAGCAAATAGAGGATGTGCTGGGTACCCTCAATGCCAGGGAGAAAAGGGTGGTGGAACTGAGATTTGGCCTGGAGGATGGGCGAGGACGCACCCTGGAGGAAGTCGGGTGGGAGTTCGGCGTCACACGGGAGAGGATCCGCCAGATTGAGGCCAAGGCTCTCAGGAAGTTGCGCCATCCTTCGCGAAGCCGGAGGCTGAAGGACTACCTCGAGTGAATTGACCTGCCTCTAAAGGATCTATGGTTTTGAAAATACTTCTTGTCTATCCAGAATATCCGGACACATTCTGGGGCTTTAAGCATGCTTTAAAGTTCGTTGGAAAGAAGGCGGCTTTGCCCCCACTGGGCCTGCTAACCGTGGCCGCGATGCTCCCAGAGAAGTGGGAGAAGAAGCTGGTGGACATGAATACAACCAACCTGAGCGACATAGACATCAAATGGGCTGATTATGTCTTTGTTAGCGCCATGGCGGTGCAAAAAGAATCAGTGAGAAGCACAGTCCAGAGATGCCAGAGATTGGGTGCCAGGATCGTTGCCGGCGGCCCTCTTTTCACCACGGGTTACCAGGAATTCGACGGGATAAACCACTTTGTGCTCGGTGAGGCTGAGATTTCGCTTTCACCCTTTCTGGAAGACTTGAAGAATGGTTGTGCCAAACATCTTTACACATCTGATGGATGGCCGGACATAAGGACAACTCCCGTACCATCCTGGGAGCTTATTGATATCAGAAAGTATCACTCAATGACTGTTCAATACTCGCGGGGCTGCCCTTTTGACTGTGATTTTTGTGATATTGCTGTGCTCAACGGACGCGCGCCGAGAACAAAAGACAAGGACCAGGTACGGCGAGAGCTGGACGTACTCTACAATCGAGGTTGGCGAGGCAGTGTCTTTATTGTCGATGACAACTTCATCGCCAACAAACGGAAATTAAAATCAGAAATCCTGCCGGCAATAGTCCAATGGATGAAGAAGAAGAATTATCCCTTTACACTCGGGACTCAGGCTTCCATCAACCTCTCCGACGATGAAGAGCTGATGCGATTAATGGTCGAGGCAAACTTTAACACGGTATTTGTCGGTATTGAAAGTCCAAACGAAGAGAGTCTAGCCGAGTGCGGCAAATCTCAGAATAAGAACCGCGACCTGATAGCTTGCGTAAAGAAGCTTCACAACCGGGGCTTGCAGGTGCAGGGAGGATTTATTATCGGCTTTGACAGTGATCCTCCTTCGATTTTTAAAAGCCAGATCGACTTTATTCAGGGAAGCGGAATTGTTACCGCTATGGTCGGCCTGTTGAATGCCCCACCCGGTACTGAGCTATTCCGGCGTCTGAAAGGCGAGAACCGTCTGCTGTGTGACGTCTCCGGCGATAATACCGATTGCTCGATTAATTTCGTTCCAAAAATGAACCATGAGACCCTTATGGATGGTTACAGGAAAGTCATCAGTACTATTTATGCCCCGAAACAGTACTATGGACGGCTGACAACATTGCTGAAAGAATACAAACCACGACGGGCACAGGCAGTTCGTCCTGAGTTTGGACATCTCGCTTCAATTGCCAAATCGATGTGGTTTCTGGGGCTCAAAGAAAAGGGAAGAAGGTATTATTGGAAACTTCTTTCCTGGACGCTGGTAAAACGTCCGCGTTCCTTTCAACTGTCATTGACTATGGCCATCTACGGATACCACTTCCGCAAGATTGTGCAAAGATACACCGCACAGCCATAGGGTTGAATCGCCGTATCCCGACCGTAGATAAGGAAGTTCACCAGCATGTATGAGAGAATCCTGGTCCCTCTGGATGGGTCCAACGCGGCTGAGATCGTTCTTCCCTATGCCGAAGAGATCGCCGCAAGGACTGGCGCCGAGATTATCCTCTTGAGCGTCTCCGACCCCACCACCACTGGCATGGACCATCTCTACCGGGCCTATATCGAGCGGATTGCAGAGCAAGTACGGAGGCGGATGGGCGACTTGGGCGCCGGGGAAAAGGCCAGAGTGCGTGCCGAGGTGCTCACCGGCAAAGCGGCTGCTGAGATCCTCCGATATGTTGATAAGAGCAATGTCAGCCTCATAACCATGGCCGGCCGCGGCAGCTCGGGCGAGAGACCGTGGCTCCTGGGGAACATCGCCTCGAAGATTCTTCAGACGGTTGCCAAGCCGGTACTGCTGGTCAGGGTTCCGGCCAGCGACACTGCTCTTAAGCAGAGGGGTCTGGTGAAGAGGATCCTCCTGCCGTTGGACACCTCCAGGGCCGGAGAAGCAGCGATTCCACACGCGGAAGCGCTGGCTCGATTGCTGGGCGCGGAAGTGAGTCTGTTCCACGTCCTGGAACCGGCGCCGGTACCGTTCCTGGTGGCGCCTGGCGTTGAGATTGCCTATCCGCCTGTATCCGCCGAAACAGAGGGGCGAATAGCGGCGGCCGCTGTCGCCTATCTCCAGAGCGTGGAAAATACACTTACGGAGAAGGGCATAACCGTTTCGAGTGAGGTAAGCCTCGGGCATCCGGCGAGCGAGATCATCAGGTATGCCGAAGCGAATGCCATTGACCTTATAGCCGTGTCGACTCACGGACGCTCGGGTATCGGGCGGTGGGTTTACGGCAGCGTCACTGAGAAGCTTCTGCAGGCTGGGAGCAAGCCAATCCTGACAGTGCGGGCAGAAAAGAATGACGGGCAGTAGGTGCTTCATTAACGAAAGCTTGTCATTGCGAGGAGGCCCGATGCAATCGGGACGACGCGGCAATCTCACCCGTCCCACCACCGAGAAATATGAAAATGTCATTCCGGCCCCCGCGCCGGAATCCAAGTGGGGTAGCGTACTCGAGTCCCTGGATTCCCGCTTTCGCGGGAATGACATGGAAGGACTGCACAAGTCTACTAAGAAGCGCGTTGCGCGGGACACTCTGGTGATTTCCGATACCTGCACTCAGAAAGCCGGCCGACTTCATCAAAACAATCCAGTGGTGGAAGGAGGCGCGTTAGATTCTTTTCCAGCCCTCCAGGTTGCCTCCTGCTCTTGGAATTAGCGCGGTTTTCTAGGCCTTTGCCACCTGGAGGCGGCACCAGGCGTACAGCGCATCATATACCTCAAACTGGTACAAAAGGTTCTCTTCGTCATCCGGATATCGCAGGCTGTAACCGACGGCAATTGCTTCCAGTCCACGGGCTATCGGATCCTTATCAATATCGCTCGCTACATCAGCGGAGTGCACGATTTTAGCCATTCGTACCAGCCCTGCGTCTTTCAGTTCGTACTTAAGCATGATTGACTCGAATGAACAACGGTTCTCGTGATGGCCTAACTCAATATCCCGCGCATCGAACGGGATGGCACTCGCGTCGGCGGCGACCTGTTTTACCTGACTCGAAGGAACAAACAAAAACTCAGCTTCGTTATCAACAAACCTCTTGATAAGCCAGGGGCAGGCGACGCGGTCAACATGAACGTGTGAACGAGTAACCCATTTCATAGTATTGCCTCCTCTTCTGATCACTTAAGTTAAATCGTTACCATGACACGTCACCTTACGTTAGCCGGGGGTATCAGAGCTGCGACCCCACCTTATGACCAAGCTCTTCCAGCACCTTGACCACCCTCCACGTCTCGGCGCTAACGGCTGTACCACCCATGACAATAGCCACAGCCACGGTTTCCAGGATTTCTTCTTTGGTGGCTCCGGCAGCAAGGGCATCCCTGGTCTGCCCCTGGATACATCGGGTGCACCTTGCCTGAAGTCCTGCTGCCAGAGCTATCAGCCGTTTCACCTTACCGCTTAGCGCACCGTCGCGGTACACCTCCTTGCGGAAAGCAGAGTAGGAAGCCATCATAGGAAGCCCCTGGTCGAACCTATCCCGGTACTTCCCGGTCTCAGTGTAATACTCCAGTTGATTCTCCATAACGGTAACCTCCCTATTTGATTACATGCGATCACCGAGAGGTGATGTAACGATTGTTACAATTATAGATATTTGGTACAATACCTGTCAAGAGAGACATCTATGAAATGGTTCTTGTTCACGTACTCGCTACCACCAGAACCCTCCCGCAAAAGGGTTTTCGTTTGGCGCCAGTTGAAGAAGGCAGGTGCCCTTTTTACAGAAGGAGGATGGCTTCTACCCAAAAAGGCGCCATTAGCTGCCGCCATTGAAGCCATCACACATACGGTCGAAGAGATGGGCGGAACAACGAATCTATACGTAGTAACTCACTTTAATGAGGCGCAGGAGCAGCGCACCATAGCCAGATTTCAACAGGAAAGGGAACGGGAGTATTCCGAGATTATTTCTGAATGCCGCAAGACCTTGAGGCACATAGAAAGGGAGCATCAGGCTCATCGGTTTAACCTTGAGGAATTGGAAGGCGATTTAGAAAAGATAAAACGCTGGTTTTCTGAGGCCAAGAAGCGTGACTTCTGGCAGGTCCCCGCAGGAAAAGAGGTGGAAGAACTGATGACCGAACTGGAAGCCAGGTTGGCTGCTTTCACCCAAAAAACCTACGACCAGGCCCAAAGCTCACAGGAAAAGGCGGTTTCTGACTGCCACGGACAGACCTGAATGAAGATAAGGCTTTCGCCTTTCATGCTGCTATGCATCATGGGCGGGCTGGCCATCTTCAGCTCGACCATGGCCAAGAACCCGGTGCTGCCGCTGTTCATTCGCTCTCTTGGAGTGCCGGTCAGTACGGTCGGCTTTATTGCAGCGGCATCCACCGTGGTCGGTGTTCTGGTCAGCCTGCCGGCGGGCATTCTTTCCGACACCATCGGGCGGCGGCGGGTGATGCTGATGGCCGCCATCGTGTTCGCCACGGCGCCATTCCTGTATCTACTGGTCACCTTACCGTGGCAACTGGTCCTGGTCCGCGTATACCACGGGCTGGCCACTGCCATCCTGGGCCCGGTGGCCATGGCTGCCGTAGCCGACACCTTTGACAAAGGGCGTGGGGAGCGTATGGCCTGGTATTCCTCGGCGACCATGATCGGCCGCTTTGTCGCGCCCTTCGTGGGTGGCGCCCTGATCTTCGGTGAAGACTTCCACTGGGTATATATCGCCGATGGTGTCGCGGGGTTGCTGGCGTTGCTGGCTGTCATCAGGCTTCCGCTTGCCACAAGAGCCACTGCCTCCGGCGGAGAAGCATTAAGACGCGAGCGTGGCAGGATGGGCCGGGAGATTGCGTTCATCCTGCGCAACGCCGGCATTCTGGCCACCAGCGGCGTGGAGGCGGCGCAATACTTCGCCTTCGGCTGCCTGGAAACATTCTTGCCCATCTACTTGAATGAACAGCTCGGGCTGCCGCCCTTCAAGATTGGCCTGCTATTCACACTGCAGATACTGGCGGCCACGCTAAGCAAACCGTTGATGGGCCGCTTATCGGACCGCTACGGACGTGTGCCGCTGATTGCTGCCGGCCTGGCATTAAGCGGTGCGGCGACGGCCATCATGCTCTATTCGGCAAACTACCTGGTGCTGATGGCGCTAATCGGACTGTTTGGCCTGCGCCTGGCGACGGTTACCGCTTCGACGGCGGCTCTCGTAGCCGACC
>JAENJB010000144.1 GCA_016844565.1 Dehalococcoidia bacterium | reverse complement strand
ACTGCCGGCGAGAAGAAGCCGGACTTCGACAAACTAACCCTGGGCCTGGGGAGGGTTGCCGCCCTCGTCCTCTTCCCATACTTTTGTCTGAAGGCCATCGGTGTCATGCACGAGAACGCCTGGGGCCTGCTGAACACACCCCTGGGTCACTGGTTCATGCTGGAGATGCTGGGCTTCATTCTG
This sequence comes from Dehalococcoidia bacterium, assembly GCA_016844565.1. Lineage (GTDB taxonomy): Bacteria > Chloroflexota > Dehalococcoidia > JAENJB01 > JAENJB01 > JAENJB01. The sequence continues at coordinate 5,747 of JAENJB010000144.1, read as the reverse complement.
CTGCCCTGTCTCCTGTACCTCTGGGGGGCCAGGACAGCCAACGTCAATCTCGTCCGTTTCACCGCCGTACTCACCGTGGCCGGCATCATCGTCAACCGGCTGAACATCTCGATAGTCGCCTTTAACTGGAACGCCGCGGAGCGGTATGTCCCCATGTGGACCGAGTGGGCCGTTACCATCAGCATCATCACCCTGGGCGTGCTCACCTTCCGCTGGATTGTGAACCGGATGCCTGTTCTGCATGACCACCCCGAATATGGGCCCGAGAACTAACATATTGCTTAAGAGGAGGACATCATGCAGACACTTCAAGAGTTCATCGAGTTCACCAAGGGGTGGGAGTACGTGATCTCAATCGCTTTCCTGGCGCTATTCATCTTCTTCTGGCGGGTATTCTCCACCGAGCCGCAAGCCCGACGAACGGTGCCTGTCGGCAAGACGGCGCCGGCTACCGCCGGCGGGCGCCACATGTCTGTGGCGGGTGCTTCCGCCTATCTTCAGAATTCCAGGTGCTGGGAGGTCAAGGGGTGTCGGGTGGAGAGCAGGGCGAATTGTCCGGCCTACAGGAATCCGGATGTCCCTTGCTGGCAGGCTAAGGGGGCGGCCAGCACCGGGGTGGGGCTCAGCAGTGACTGCATGGGCTGCCATCTCTTCACCGCCAGAGCCTGGGTGGCGGCGTAGCACGTGGGGGGGGGAGGGGGGTGGCGCCCAAGGCTGAGTGAGCACGGGCCCCGCAATGCTATACCGGCAACTCAACCACTACGGTGGTGCCCTTGCCCAATTCCGACCGTATGACCACGCTGCCGCCCACCAGGCGGGCGCGCTCGTGCATCCCGAGTAATCCGAGCTTGCCCGCGCCGGCCAGGTGACTCAGCGTGTCAGGCACTTTGAAACCCTTGCCGTTGTCCTCCACCGTCATCTGCACCTTACCTTCGCTGAACTCCAGGGTGATGCCGGCCGCCGAGGCCTCGGCGTGTCTTCTGATATTGCTCAGGGCCTCCTGGGCGATGCGGAACAGTAGAAGCTGCGTCTCCGGCGTCAGCCGTCGCTCGGTCCCGGTCACTTTCACGCCGGCGTTCACCCCGTACTTCTTCTTCAGGTCGTCGGTCATCCATTCGAGCACTGCCGTGAGTCCCAGATCGTCCAGTATCCTCGGCCTGAGGTCTTGAGTGAGGCGGCGCACGTCTGCCAGCGCCTTCAGGGCAACGCCCCGCACTTCCTCCAGGGACTGGCGCGCCGGGCCGGAGGCCCCCTGCCCGGAGGCGGAGCTCAGGCTGTCCAGACGCTGTGAGATGAGGAGGAGTGACTGCGCCGTCTCATCGTGAAGCTCCCGGGCGATTCTCTTGCGCTCTTCTTCCTGGGTGGTGAGTATCTGTTTGAGGTAGAAATCGAGACTCTGACGCATCCGCTTCTGTTCCGTGATGTCCCTGGCAATATGCTCGAAGCCCGATGGATGGCCGTTGCCGGTTATTACCCGGGTGGACAGCGATACGATTGACTCGGTGCCGTCTTTCCTCCGCAGCCTCATCTCGTAGGGCTGGCCCGCAGGCTCGCTCTTGAGGAGGCGCTTCTCCGCCTGCTGCAATGCCTCATTCGTTTCCGGCAAACCGAGCCTGTTCACGTTCATGTGAATCAGCTCTTCACGGGGATACCCCGTCAGGTCGAGGCAGGCCCTGTTGGCGTCCACGATTTCGCCGGCCAGGTTATGAACGAATATGGCCGCGCTGGCGTTCTCGAACAGGTCCCGGTACTTCTCCTCCGAGTTCCGTACCTCGCGGTACAGCCGCGCGTTCTCGATGGCGATCCCCACCTGGCTGCCGATGGCTGCCAGCAACTCCTGTTCCTCCGGGAGGAACGTGCGAAGGTTGCGCGTGGCAATGCAGAGGGTGCCAATCACCAAACCCCTGGACTTCACCGGCACGATGAGCTGTGAACGTATTCCCTCCTGTCAGCCGAAGCGTCATCCACGGTCATCGGACTCCCCGTCTCGGCCACCGCTCCGTTGAAACCTTTGCCCACGTTCAGCGTGGCCGCGGCCTGCGCGAATGCCTCGGACACTCCCCGGTGGGCCGCCAGCTCGAGTTCCTGTGTGTCCAGATTCTTGAGGTATATCATGGCGATCTCGACGTCCGCCAGTCTCAGTACCTCGTCCAGGATCCGGTCGAGGGTCTGAAACAGGTCCAGGGACTCGGCCACCACCCTGCACACCTTGTTAATGGCAGACAACTGTCTCTCGTTCTTCTTTATCACTTCGATGTGGTGTGATAGCTCCTGCCGGGCCACTTCCAGCGTGGCGACCATCTCCTGGCGACGGGCCTTCACCTTCTGCAGTCCTTGAAATGCCACCAGGATAGCCCCGGCGACCAGCAGAATAGCGGTGCTCTCCAGCAGGGCCTCCACCGGATTCGGGGAGTAGATGAGGGCTTCGTGAATCAAGAGGAGTGCCGCAACCGCCAGGGTGAGCCCGCCGCCACGGACGCCGAAGACAAATGTCCCATAAATCACCGGCAGCAGGAAGAGGATTCGCTCCATGGCGTACCTGGTGAGGACAAAGGGGAGATTGCCGGCCAGGGGCGCCAGGAACTGGCCGTAGCTGAGCAGCGCGCCCGCCGCCAGCATTCCGGCAACCAACCAGAAGTGGGGCTGGCTCAGCGTCTCGAGCCGCATGCCGGGCATCAGGCGCGCGTTCGTCCGCTCAACGCCTGCTCCCTGCCCTGGATCGCCCTGCCGCGGGTCATCTGGGCGGGGTGTGTCTTCCGTCTGCTGTTCTCTCACCGGCATCCCTCGAATCGGCCTGGGCCACAGGCGCTTTGGCGGGGCTAACGTCCTGAAGCCCTATAAAGCCTTGTCTCAAAGCTGCCATCACCGCCTCTGTCCTCGAAGCGACCCCCAGCTTGTTGAAGATATTTACCAGGTGGGCCTTAACAGTGGGCACCGTGAGCGAAAGCTCCGCAGCGATATCCTTATTGCTCATGCCTCTGGCTGCCAGATTCAGCACCTCCATCTCACGCTCGGTGAGTTGCCCTTTGGCTGCCGCCGGGGCATAGTCGGGAACGAAATGAGTAGCGCGTGCCAGGAGCCTGCCGAGGACCACCGGGTGAAGCACGGATTCGCCGGCGTGCACGGCGCGGATCGCCTCCACTATCTCCGTCCCGCGGGCGTTCTTGAGCAGGTAGCCGGCGGCTCCGGACTCCAGCAGGCCGAGGATGTACCTGTCGTCTTCGTAGGCGGTCAATATCAATACGGCGGTGGTGGGGCTTATCTTCTTGATTTGCTTGGTGGCCTCAATGCCGTTGAGCTCGGGCATTACTATGTCCATCAAGGCTACGTCGGGCGTGAGGTCTGCCGCCAGCTTGACAGCCTCAGCGCCGTTGCTTGCCTCCCCGACGACCAGCATGTCCTTCTCCTGCAGGAGGAGGCTGCGCATGCCTTCTCGCAGTACGTTGTGGTCGTCGGCCAGCAGGACCCTGATCATCTTCACCACATAGCGCCGGGCAATGCGTTTCCAACATCCAATCGGTGTGTTCCGAGCCGCAGGGGCAGGCCGCCGGCGGCCTGCCCGGTCCGGACGGTCAAATCGAACAGACTGGACATGCCTGTCGGACTCCGATAGCCCCTCGGGTGAGCCTGCCGGTCCAGCTTGAAGGTCTGCCACCGCAGCAAATATAGTGGCAGTTGGCTCTCTGGCTGGTTCAAGTTGACAGTCCTCAGATAGTGGTGGCATTCAGCACAGAGATAAAGTCGGCAAATCTCCTTCTCAGGGTCAGTTCCATATGAGCCGGTCTGGTCGGTGCAGTAGCAGTAGGAGCATTTGAAGCAAAGATAACGCCGGCATCTCTCCTTTTCGGGGGTCAGGTACGATAGGCTAGCCGGTTCGGTGCAACTGCAATAAGGACATCCCTCCATCTTAAACAGCCATCGAGTATCGCAGCGGCAGCATACGAGCCAGCGAGCCCCTTGCTCCTGGTTCAGAAGCGCGATATCAGGCAGACCGCCGCAGACAGGACAGATGGCCTTCGTCCAAAGTTCCTCTTTTACCAGGGGCGACAGATTAGCCCGCTGGGGGCACAGGAAGAGCCGGAGGGCGAATTGAATAGCTAATCTGTAGACTTCCCTTTCCGCCTTGTTGCCGGCGACGGAGCGGGGCAGAGCACAACCTAGATATACTGCTCTTACGGCTTTTCTGATCTGCTCCACACTATCGGAAATGATCGGTGGGCTTCTGATCTGTCTGTTCAACCGGGGGAGGCACCTGGAGAATGTCGCGAGAATCTCACGCAGCCACTGCTGGAACAGGGGCCAGTCGAGCGAAAGCGCCTCCCAGGATATGAGGGGTGTTCCCCTTCGTAGCAGATTCGTCGCGACCTGCGGGGTGGGCGCCGCTATGCGTGGCACCCGCGCATACGCCTCGGCCTCGAACGCCCTTTGAAGGATGAAGAAGTCCCTCGGTCCGCTGTCCCATCCGTCGCGGGAGGACCGGCGGGGCCGCCCTGCAGCTCTCACGCCCACCATGTCCCTCTCGACATTCGTATCCCCTTCACCGGTCTCCTCCTTCAGTGAGCGCTATGGAGTCTGATTGGCTATGTCGGGGTGTTGCCAGGCGGCGCCCCTCTGCGGATCTCCTCTCAAGCCTTGCTGACATTGCACAGGAAGGCCTTGTACTCCGGGATCATGGTGTTGGCATCCCCTATGTGAGGGGTGAGGAGATTGGCGCTGTCTCCGGTGGACAGCCCGGCATAGCCCCAGTGCCATGGCATGCCGATGTGGTGAACGAGCGTTCCATTGAGCCTGAAAGGCCGCCAGCGCCCGGTGATTACGACCGCGGCCTCGATCTTCCCCCGGCTGGTTTCGACGACGACCTTATCTCCGTTGGCGATGCCCTTCTCTCCCGCCAACTCTTTGCCTATTTCTATGAACATCTCGGGCTGCAGCTCAACAAGCCATGGCAGGTTGCGGGTCATAGCCCCCGCCTGCCAGTGTTCGGTGAGACGGAAGGTAGTGCAAACAATAGGGAATTTGTCCGGGGTGCCCTGCTCCTGGGGTCGCCATATGCGGATTGCGGGGTCGCTCTGGACGGAGGAGAAAGGATTCTTGATTGGGCTTTCCCATGGCTCGTAGTGCTCGGGGAACGGCCCGTCGACAAGCGTAAAGCCGCCGAAGAGCCTAGCCTGTCCTTCTCCCAGCATGATGAAGGGGTAGGCTTCCGAGGGGCCTTTGGCGCCGGCTCCGTCTACGACGTCCCCGGTCCACTTCTTGCCGGCAGGGTCCCATTTCACCACCGGATGCCTCTCATCCCACGGATTGCCCTGAAGGTCTACCGAAGCCCGGTTGTAGAGGATTCGACGGTTCAGCGGCCAGCACCAGGCCCACTTGGAGTAGAGCCCGATGCCGGAGGGGTCGCTGGTGTCGCGGCGGGCCGTCATATTGCCTTCCTCGGTGTAGGAACCGGAATAGATCCAGTTGCCACAGCTTGCAGTGCCATCGTCTTTCAAGGTCAGGAAGTTGGCCATTAGCTTGCCCGTGGCAAGGTCGTACCCGTTTAGCTCCTTGAGCACCCGGTTCGGGTCGGCCGGGGTGCCGTAATCCCAGGTAAGTCTGGTGATAGCCTCGGCCAGCGGGCCCGTTTCTTTGCTGTACAGTTCCCTCAGCTTGAGCAGAAGCTGGTTTACCATCTCGAGGTCGGACTTGGCCTCACCCGGAGGCTCGCTGCATTTATAGCGCCATTGCACTAAGCGGCCGCTATTGCT
>JAENJB010000143.1 GCA_016844565.1 Dehalococcoidia bacterium | reverse complement strand
ATTATGGTCGTGACCTCGCGATGACAATCCGTAGGGGCACGGCACGCCGTGCCCGTCGGTCCATGGGCGCGAGCCGAGCGACCAGTACTATTTTCCTATGCTTTTCGCTGCCGGAATAGTCCATTCGGTTGATTGTGCCGTCTGACGATGGTAAGCTATAATGGCGATTGGTAAGGTTAGGGTAGCTTAAGAGAGGAAAAGGTCATGGCCAATCGTAGAGGGGTTAGCTCATTGCTGACCACGAGTGATGTCGCTCGCCTCCTCAACGTGCACATCAACACGGTGAGACGCTGGAGCAACTATGGTGAGATAAAGGTCTACCGCATCGGCTCCAGGGGCGACCGCCGGTTCCGGCGGGAGGACATCACCAGCTTCCTGGCCCAGCATTCGAAGACTGGAAACGGGGAGGGAGCGCCTGCGCGAGAGGAAGCGGTAGCGGCAGCGGCGGGCAGGCAGGAAAGATAGGCTGGAGGCGATAGTGGACAAGACCACCATAATGGTAATAGATGAGCAGGCCCTTTTCCGGGCGGGTGTCTGCCAGGTGCTCTCGGAGCATCCCCAGTTTGAAGTATTTGAGTGCGACCTTGCGACTGACCCGATGAGCAAGATCGAGGCGGCTTCGCCCAACATCGCCCTGCTCGGCTGCCGGTTGACCACGCAGAACGGCCTTGACCTGGGGAGAAGGATCGCCCGCTACCTCCCGAACACCAAGGTTATCATGCTCAGCCCGGACCCCAATGATGAAGAGCTTTTCGAGGTCATCAAGACCGCCGCCGTCGCCTGCCTCAACAAGAATGCCAGCGGGGACGAGCTGGTCACCGCCATTGAGCGGGCGCGCGGTGGCGAGTACCCCATCAACGAAAGCATCATGGCCAGACCCAAAGTGGCGCAGCGCGTCCTGAGACAGTTTAATGAGATGACGTCCATGGGAGGCAAGGCCATACAGGATATTGTTGCCCCCCTTACGGCGCGGGAAACCCAGATACTCAACTACGTTGCCAATGGGAACACCAACAAGCAAATCGCAGAGGCCCTTGAAATCAGCGAGCAGACCATCAAGAATCACGTGAGCGCCATCCTGCGCAAGCTGAACGCCAACGACCGGGCCCACGCCGTTGTTAAGGCGATACGCCACGGCTGGATTTCGGTCGAAGAGAAGGGGGGCTCGTAGGCGCCGGATTCCGGCGATTTCTATGGAGCCAATTACGATGGTGAAAGTCGACGCGGCGAAGAAGGACGTGAAAGAAGAGTCCCAGACCGCCGCAGTGCCGAAGCTGGTCTCCCGGTTCAAGGAATACCTGGAGAGACAGGGCTACAAGGTGACCGAAATGGCCGGCCTGGTCGGCAAGTCGGGGGTCCAGCACACCTTCGACATGCTGGCGGAGAAGGACGACAGTTTACAACACCACGCCGTCGCCATCTGTCTGGCGGCCGGCGGCAACGCCGAGACCGAGGCCAGCGCCATCTTCAGTTTCGCCAACAAGGCCTTTGACACCGGCATCAGCAACCGCATCCTGGTCGCCGTGCCGGAGTTCAGTGAGAGGTCCAGGCAGCTGGCGGCCAAGCAGCGGATCAGGGTCCTCGATGACAAACAGCTGGAGGCGCTCCGGGCGGCGAAGCGCGAGCGGCCCGCCATCCACGATGGGCCGATCAAATTTGAGACCCGTGATGAGCTGGTCGCAGCTCTGCAGGATCGCGGGTATCGAGTCGAGGAAAAGGCCAGGGTCAAAGGCAGGTCGGGCATCGAGTATTCCTTTGATATGGTGGCTACCACCAACGACGACGTCAGCCGCACGCTGGCCATTGATTTCCTGAGCGATGTCAGGGAAGTGCGGTTGGAGCAGGTGGTCGTGTTCGACACCAAGGCCTATGACGCCGGCATCACCGACAAGATTATCGTGGTCTCGCCAGGTCTCGGCCACGAGGCCAAGCAGTTTGCCGAGCACCAGAAGATAAGAGTCCTGGAGCAGAGCCGGAAGCCGGCCGCGCCCGCGAAGGCCGAAGGACCAAAGGGAGCGGCCGCGGACGCCAAGTTCCAGCCGAAGCTGCTCCGGCAGATGCCCCAACCCGAGGCCCTGCAGTTGATTCCCGAGGTCACGGCCAGAAGGTACAACGCCATACCGCTCACCGTATCGGGCAATACCCTTCGAGCGGCCATGGCGGACCCGACCGACATCCTCGCCCTGGAGGCCCTTTCCGCCATCAGCAAGCTGAGGGTCGAGCCGGTAGCCGCCAGCGAGAAGGAAGTCAGGGAGGCCATCGATTTCAACTACAAGGGGTACGGCGAGATCGAGAGGCAGATCTCCCATATCGATATCCCCGAAGATGTGAGCGACGAGGGACTGGCGATCAGCGCCACCCTGGACACCCCGCTGACGCAGGCCGTCCATATGATTGTCGATGAAGCGGTCAAGGCCCGGGCATCCGATATCCACATTGAGCCGGAGGAGGACCGTGTGCGGGTGCGGTACCGGATTGACGGCATCCTCCAGGACATGATGTCCCTGCCGCTGAGTATACGCCGCTCTCTGCTCTCCCGCCTCAAGATACTGTCGGACCTGAACATCGCCGATCACCAGCGCCCGCAGGACGGCCAGTTCACCATCGCCGCTAAGGGGCGGGACATAGACGTGCGCGTCGCCACCGCCCCCACCGTCTGGGGAGAGATGGCCGTGCTCAGGTTGCTGGACAAGACCATGGCCGTCATGGACCTGTCCCAGCTCGGGTTCATGGAAGACACGCAGGCCAAGTACGCGGATATGCTCAGGGTCACTTACGGTATGATTCTCATCAGCGGCCCGACGGGCGCCGGCAAGACAACCACTCTATACGCGTCGGTCAACTCCCTGGACAATATGGGCCGGAACATCGTCACCATCGAGGACCCGGCGGAGTACCGCTTCAAGGACATCAATCAGATACAGGTCAATCCCCAGGCCGGCATCACCTTTGCCTCCGGGCTGCGGTCGATACTCCGCCTAGACCCGGACGTGATCCTGGTAGGCGAGATACGCGACGCAGAGACGGCCAATATCGCCGTCCAGGCGGCCCTGACCGGACACCTGGTGCTATCCTCGATCCACGCCAGCGACACCGTGGGCGTGCTCTTCCGCCTCACCGACCTCAAGGTGGAACCCTTCCTCATCGCCTCATCGGTCATCGGCGTCGTCTCCCAGCGGATGGTCCGCCGCATCTGCCCGGACTGTAGCCAACCCATCGAGGTGCCGCTCACTGAGCAGATGGCCTACGAGAAGGAGATGGGCGAGAAGCAGTCCAGGTTCCTGCACGGCACCGGGTGCAAGTCCTGCGCCTACACCGGCTACATGGGCCGTGTCGGCCTCTTCGAGGTCATGGCCATGAGCGACACGATAAGGACGATGGTGGCCGGCAAGGCCGACAGCAGTCAGATCAGGGCCCAGGCCGTCAAGGAGAGGATGGTGCCCATTATGAAAGACGGGATGCGCAAGGTCAAAGCGGGCGTCACCACGCCTTCAGAGGTGCTGCGCAGCGCCTACACATTGGGATAGATATTTGAAGATGCGAGTAATGCACCAAGCAGCAAGGACCAGATACCCCGCCCAGGAGCATGTCATTGCGAGCCCATCCCGACTTGTCGGGAGAGCGAAGCAATCTCAGCAGCGGCCATTGGAAGTGTGTCCGCGGAGACGGACTCCCTTCGGCAGGCTCTCGCAATGACGGGCTGGACCGAGGGGCTGAGAGCCGATAGCTGTCAGCTAGAGAGGTGAGTTAATGGAATTCGCTTACGTCGCCTATACGGAAGAAAAGAAACTGGTGAAGGGCAAGGTTACCTCCGCCGACAAAGAGACGGCGATGAACC
>JAENJB010000142.1 GCA_016844565.1 Dehalococcoidia bacterium | reverse complement strand
TCAGGTTTCCCAAAGGGAACGTACTTCTCTTTTCTGAAGCTGACTACATCGTTATCATCCTGATCAGTAGCTACCTTTATTTCAACCTTATCCACAGGTTCTGTATGTATTATTTATAGAAGATATTATAGAGTCTCTCAGGAATAAAGAAGGAAATACAATAATATTAATAGTCATAAGGGGGGTTGGACTCTGCTATATCAGGAAGGGGAAAGACATAAGGCTGAAGCTAAGTTATCCACAGGACGATGGAGTTATCCACAAAGGGGGCTAAGTTATCCACCTGGCGATTGGGCTGCGGAAGGATAAAGAACGCGGCGGATCTCCAGTACCTCCCGCCGCAGACGGCTATCGATGTTTATCTCCGAGCCAATCTTGTCGCAACCGTAGAGGATGGTGGTGTGGTCACGGCCTCCCAACTCACGCCCGATTTCCGCCAGGGATGCGTGCGTTTCCTCACGGATGAGGTACATGGCGACCTGGCGGGCCTGAGCCGTGTCCTGGTCTCTTCGCTGCCCTCTGATGGTCTCGACGGACAGCTTGTAGTAGTTGGCGGTCGCCTCGACTATGGCGTCTGCGGTCAGGTGGGAGTCGCGGGGTGACTTCATCAGTATGTCGGACATGGCCCGGGCAGCTACTTCCGGGGTGAGGGTGGTCTGGGTCAGTCTAGCATAGGCGATGACCCTGTTCAGCGCTCCTTCGAGCTGACGGATGTTCTCCTGTACCCGCTGGGCAATGAAATCAAGCACCTCCGCGCTGATGGCGGCGCCCTGAAGCTCGGCCTTGGTGCGCAGAATGGCCAGGCGCGTCTCCAGGTCGGGTGGCTGGATGTCGGCGATAAGCCCCCACTCGAAGCGAGAGCGGAGGCGGTCCTCGAGCAATGGCATAGCTTTGGGAGGGCGGTCGCTCGTGATGGCTATCTGGCGGCCGGCGTTATGAAGCTCGTTGAAGGTGTGAAAGAAGGCCTCTTCCGTCTGCTCTTTGCCTCCGATGAAGTGGATATCATCTACCAGTAGCATGTCGGCGCTTCGATATCTTAGCCGGAAATCCTCGGTCTTCCGCTTGGCTATGGCATCGATGAACTCGTTGGTGAACTGTTCCGCGGAGACATAGAGCAGGCGCAGGCCGGAGGCAACGGCGACGTGTCCGATGGCATGGAGCAGGTGAGTTTTCCCCAGCCCGGAACCGCCGTAGATGAACAGGGGGTTGTAGCTCTTGCCCGGGCTTTCGGCCACACCCATAGCGGCGGCATAGGCCAGCCGGTTGGAGCTGCCGATGATGAAGTTGTCGAAGGTATACCTCGCGTTAAGCCGGTGACCGTGGGTGGGTGGAGGCGTGAGGCTGGCGGCCAGAGCCGGGGGAAGCGGCGTGGGCGGGAGCAGAAGGGCTGGAGCATCTCGGGATGACACCCGGAGCTCTACCTCCACATCCTGCCCGGCGATGCGCGAGATGGTCCCACTGATGCGGCCATAAAGGCACTTCTGCAGCCAGGCAGCAGTGAAGGTGTTGGGCACTCCGACTACGAAGGCCTTGTCCTCGTAGTTCAGCCCAACCGTATCCTTGAGCCACGTTTCGTAATTGGCTTTGGTGACCTGGAGTTGCAACTCACCCAGTGCAGCTTCCCACATTTGGCTCGCACTATTCATCCTAACCCCCGCCGGGGAAGCCCTTTGAACAGCGGCTTGCCCCACCCTGAAGAATCAGATTACCATGTTGGCGCAGGTGGCATAGAGTAACGCTCAGGAAGGATACAGGCTTTGCGCCCTGCCCGAGCCGCTCAGGCCAGGGCAGGCGTTGGTACGGTCGTATGTGAGGACAATAATAAGGGAAGAAAGACTTGTGGCACGGGATCAAAGTATAAGAAGCGCCGGCGTCGGGGGCAAGGGGTTTTTGACATAATCCGTCAGCTAGGGCCAGCTAGCGCCCAGATTGAGGTAAATTGGGGAAAATGTTAAGATTTTTCGGCCATGATGTCACTGAAGATTGTCTTTATGGGCAGCGGCTCCTTTGCGCTGCCGGTGCTGGAGTCCCTCCTCCGGCACTACCCCGTTGCGGCCGTCTACACCCAGCCGGACAGGCCGGCGGGGAGGGGGCGTGCCACATCACCATCTGAGGTCAAGAAGCTGGCTCTGGATGGAGGGGTGCCCGTCTTCCAGCCGCCCAGTCTGAAACCGGCGGCTGAGGTGGAGCGACTGCGCGAGCTGAAGCCGGAGGCCATCGTGGTGGCCGCCTATGGGCTTATTCTGAGGCTTGAGGTGCTGGGCCTGCCCCCATTCGGGTGCATCAATATCCACCCTTCGCTGCTGCCCGGGCATCGCGGCCCCTCGCCCATCGTGGCCACCCTCCTGGCGGGCGACCGGGTTACAGGCGTCAGCATCATGCTCATGGAAGAGGGTGTAGACACCGGGCCCGTGCTGGCCCGGCAGGAGGAACCTGTGCTTCCGGGCGATACCGCTGGCTCGCTGACCGCACGGCTGGCCGGAGTGGCGGCGAAGCTCCTGGAGACCACCTTATCGGAGTGGTTCGCCGGACGGATTAGGCCCCGGCAGCAGGACGACACGAAGGCCACCTATTCCAGGCTTATCGCCAAGGAGGACGGGGAGCTGGACTGGAGGCTGCCGGCAGTGGAGCTTGAGCGGCAGGTCCGGGCCTACGACCCGTGGCCGGGAACGAGCACCACCTGGGAGGGCCGCCGGCTCAAGGTATTGCGGGTATCGCTGTTGCCCGGGAAGAAGGCCGGGGATGAGGGCCGGGTGGTGGCCCTTGATCCAGCCGGGGTGGGGACGCCCGTAGGGGTGCAGACCGGCGATGGAGTGCTGGGCTTGCTTCTGCTTCAGATCGAGGGCAAGCGGCCGCTGTCGGCCGTGGAGTTCGTCCGCGGCCAGCGGGGATTTATCGGGGCGGTGCTGCCGTCAGAGGGCTGAGGGAGAGCGGTTTGACAAGCGCAGGTAATCCCTTAGAATGGGGAGCGTAATGGTCAAGGATCTCAAGCTTGAAGCGGGTTGCCGCGTGGCGGTGGTGGGGGGTGGGCCTGCGGGCTCATTCTTCGCTCTCTATCTGCTTCAATACGTCCGTGAGGCAGGGCTGGACGTGAAGGTCCATATCTATCAAGAGAGGGCCTTCTCCCGTCTGGGCCCACGTGGCTGCAAAGGCTGCGCCGGCATTCTCTCGGGCACGCTGCTCCAGAACATCAAGGAACTGGGACTGGCCATACCGGAGGAGGTCATTCAAAGCCGGATCACCTGTTACCGTCTCTACAGCGCCAATGGCATCATGGAAGTATGCAATCCGCAGCCGGAGCAGGACATACTCAGCGTCTACCGCGGCGGAGGCCCCCGGCTTTACGCACCGGCCGCGCCGATAAGCTTCGACGATTTCCTATTAAAGGAAGCTCAGAGACGCGGCGCGACCGTCTTTCCTCAGAGGGTGCGGCGGCTGCTGGTGTATCCCAGGCCCACCCTGGAGGTCGGCCAGCGCAAGGAGTACTACGAGGCGGCGGTGCTGGCCGGCGGGGTGAACACCTTGCCCGTGGATATGCCGGACCTGGACGTGAGACCCGCCGCTACACTTCAGATGGTGCAGGACGAGCTTCATGCTCGCCGGGAGGACATCCAGGCCTACCTGGGCACCAAGGTCCAGGTCTTCTTCATCCCCGGCGCCAACGCTGGTGAAGCTGGCCATGCCCTTCCCCTATCATCGGGCCTGCGGATGCCGGCCGCGCATCGCCATCCGGTCCGCGAAGGGGCTCTACGCGGACCGTTTTGTAGCTATCGGAGATGCGCAGGCTACCCGTTTCTATAAGGACGGCATAGGCTCCGCCCTGCTGACGGCCCGCGAGGCGGCCCACACCATGGTCCATCATGGCATCACCCGGGAGGATTTCCACCGCTATTATATGCCTCGCTGCCGCCAGATCAGCCTGGACAATCGGGCGGGGCAGGTCCTGTTTGTGCTTAACGAAGCGGTGAATGATTCGGCTTCCTTCTTTGCGGCTCACTCGAAGCTGGCGGACGAGGAAAGGGCGAAGCCGCGTTCTCGCCGGCCCTTCAACATGATTATCTGGGGGATGTTCACCGGCAGCTACAGCTACCGCCATATCCTTATGAGCGCCATCAGTCCGACGTTCCTGGGACGGCTGTTGTGGGAGGTGTTCCGGGAGAAGGTAAGGAGGCTCTCGCATCGCGAGCCGTCCAGACATGTCGAGACTCCGAAAGCCCGAGCCCACCGTGACCCAGGCGCCGTCAGGATTCTGGTGCTGGGAGGTGGTTTCGCGGGTGTCCATTCCACCCTTCGCCTGGAGAAGGCCCTCCGCGGGCAGCCGGACATTGACCTCACTCTGGTGAGCAATGAGAACTTCTTCCTCTTCACCCCTCTTCTCCACGAGGTGGCCACGGGTGGCGTGGAGACGCGCCACATCGCCTACCCCTACCGCAAGCTGCGCGGCGACCGGAGGTTCAACTTCCTTCAAAGGGAGGTGCGCTCCATCGACCTGGCGGCTAAGAAGGTGCAATCACATCATCGAGATGTTTGAGCAGGCTGACACGGCGGATGAAGCGGAGCAGAGGAAGATGCTCACCTTCGTGGTGGTCGGTGGCGGATACACCGGTGTGCAGTTGGTGACCGAGATGCGGGACTTCATAGTGGACTCACTCATCCGCCATTACCCGCGCGTCCAGCGCAGCACAGTGCGCCTTATCCTGGTGCAGGGGCAGGAGAGAATCCTCACCGATTTCGACGAGAATCTGGCTGCCTATGCGTTCATCCAGATGAGACGAGAAGGCATTGAGGTCAGACTGGGGGCAAGGGTGACCCGGGTGTGGGAAGACGGCTTGGAGTTGAACGGGACGGAGAGCCTGTCGACGTGTACGGTAGTCTGGGTCGCCGGTATAAGCGCCAACCCTGTGGTAGCCGCTCTGCCCGTTGATAAAGACGCCTCCGGAAGGGTTAAAGTGGACGAGCACCTGGAGCTACCGGGCTTCCCCGGGGTCTATGCCCTGGGCGATAACGCTCATGTGAAGGATAAGGCGGGCCGTCCCCTGCCAGCCACCGCCCACATAGCTGTCCGCCAGCCCGCGGTAGCGGTTGCCAATATCCTGGCCGACCTGAGAGGACAGCCCAAGAAAGCGTATACCTATTTCTATATGGGCCAGCTGGTATCTCTCGGCTCGCACTCCGCGGTGGTCAAGTTCTATGGTCTACGGCTTCCCGGCCTGCCGGCCCGGGTCATCTGGCTGGTGCTCTATCTTAACATCATGGCCGGGCTCTACAACCGCACCAGGGTGGCCCTCGACTGGTTCCTGGGGCTTATCTTCGGGCGCGACATCACGCTGCTGCGGCTGAGGTAGAGCGAGCCTTCCCCCTGACCCGGCCCTGTCTCATGCGGATCGATGAGATCGCGGGAAGGACTCAGACGGAATCCACGGATTAGGGCCTACCCTCTCAACAAGGCGGCTACTGAGATATCCTCATCTATGTCTTCCCAGTGTATTCCGATGCCTTTGCCGATGAGGCGCCACCTTTTTCTTTGCTCTTCAGTGGCATCCCTCAACCTGGGGAACCATTCAACCGGCACGCTGATTTCCC
>JAENJB010000141.1 GCA_016844565.1 Dehalococcoidia bacterium | reverse complement strand
CTCCGCACCGGCCTCATATCCACCTTCTTGGCCGCCATCATACCCTCGGGCGAAAGGAAGTCGTTTTGCATATCAATCAGTAGGAGCGCCAGCTTGCTGAGCCCGACCTCCTGCTCGGCAGTCACCTCCGGAAAGGTGGAATAGTCATGTCTGACATACTGGGCTTTGAACTTCATCTCTTGCTATCCCTCACGATACCGGCCATCTAGCCTTCAGCCGGCGCGATAAGCCCGACCTCTCGAAAACCCTCACCCCGGCCTCCTGGGCCCTGGCCAGCACCTCCTTCTCATCCATCGTTTTTACCTCGCCCTTCTCCACTACGATACGCCCGTCAATGATAACGGTGTCCACATCCGCCCCGTCCCCGGAATACACTAGGTTGGGCACCAGGGAAAAATCGTGGACCGGCAGCCAGTTGGGCCTCATGATATTGACCAGGATAAGGTCCGCCTTCTTCCCCGCCTCGAGGGAGCCGATCTCATCCTCCCACATCAGCGCCCGGGCACCGTTTATGGTGGCCATCTCCAGGGCTTGCTCCGGCGAAATCAGGGCGGGATCGAGCCTGGCCTCTTTGTGACAGGTGGCCGCCTGATAGATGGCCCGGAACATATCCAGGCTGTTGTTGTTGGAGGTCAGGTCGGTACCCAGGCAGACCGTCACGCCGGCCTGGATCAGCTCAGGGAACTTCCCGCGCGAGCAGGCCCCGTAGGCCCCATGCATGCTTGCACCGGGACAATGACATACCTTCACAGCGTACTTCTTTACCAGCTCCACCTCGGCATCCGACAGCCAGGAGGAGTGGATTAGGAGCATATTCGGCCCCAGGATACCCAGACTGTTCAGATACTCCACATCGGTCAGCCCCTGCCGTCCCCGCACGAACTCCACGCCCTGCACCGAGGCCGCCACATGGATCTCGGCCCCTGTGGCACAACCGTCAGCCAGCTCTTTCAAAGCCTTGAGCAGCCCGGCTGAGTTCCCTCGCGGGTCGCCCATGCCGATCCACACCCGTATCCTGCCGCCAGCAGCCCCGTGAAATCGCTTAAAGAACGCCCGGTGCCTTTCTACGGCCTCTTCCTTGCTGGTCATGAGGCGCTGAGGCTGGGGGTTCTTCGGGTCGACGACGGTGTCCATATACCTCTTGGCCAGCACCGCCCTCATACCGCTCTCCTCCACCGCCCTGACCGCCCCCTCTGCCAGGAAGATGCCGGGCTCGGCGAAGCAGGTGGTGCCTGATTTTACCATCTCCAGGCACCCCAGCAGGGTGCTGACATAGGCCTCCTCCTCCGTCATCACCGCCTGAAAGGGATAGGAGCGATCATAAATCCAGGTCATGAAATCCACGTCATCGCCGAAGCCCCGGCCGAGCGTCAGCACCACGTGGCAATGGGCATCGATGAGGCCGGGCAAGGCCACCTTGCCCCCGGCGTCGATCACCCTCTCCGCCTGAAATTCTTTCCTCACCTCGCCGCTCTTGCCGACCCGGACAATGCGGCTCCCGTCAATGGCGATGGCGCCATCTTTAATGATGCGCCTTTGACTGTCCAGCGTTATGACGGTAGCCCGGTCAACCAGCAGTTTCACGCAGCACTCCTCCTATCTCTGATTGTAGCGCATCAGGATGGCCTCCACCACCCCACCGGCGACTGCTCTGGGAGCACCCCTGATGTGCCCGCACTCCTCCTTTTGCGCCGCCGGGTCTATCTCGAGCATCTTGGTATCCTTTTGTATCTCCACGCCGCTGCGCAGCAGGCCCCTCAACAGGCCGCTGATTTCAGCCCTGACCGGCGAGTCGCCTATCCATCCCAGGATATCGCCGGCGCTGACCGTGTCGCCCAGCTTCCGCTCGGCCCTGAAAAGCCCGCCGAACGGGGCATGGGCCACCCTCTGGAAGGTGTAGCCGCCGATGGCTACGGGAATGGCCGTGTCCTTTTCCGCCTCCCCCTCCAGGATGAGCCTCCCGAGATTGTTGTTATGATTGGTCTCAATAACCACGTGGACGTCCTGCCCCGCTCGAAAACCAGGCCCGACGCCGATAACCCATGGCGCATCTCTCATACTAGTCCCGGTATTCCGCTTGGCCATGATGGCATCCACCAGGACATCGGGGTGGAGGAAGTCCCTGACCGACGCCTGGGGGTCGACCATGATCGGTATCTCGCCTGTCTCCCACAGCTTCTCTATCTGCCGGGGGGAGTCCACCAGCCGGGCGGTCACCCCCTCAATCTCCATGTGCCCATCGTAGATAGCCTCCGAGAAGGTGACTCCCCGTGTGACCGCCAGCGGGCGGGCCACCTCCGTAATACAGAGGCGGAAGTGACAGTGGTGCAGACGGTGGGCGATAGCCGATCCCAGCTCACCTCCACTCTTAATCAGCACCACCAGGTCACCCAGCTTGTTCTTCTTCTCCATCGAGACCGGTTCCCTTCTCAAGTTCTCTCGCCAGATTGTAGTCCTGTACCGTGTCTATGTCACGCAGGACGGCTTCGGAGACCTCCACCTCCATCACATCTTCCTCGTGGGCAGCAACTATCCCCCGCGCGCCGGTATCCCCTTGAATTACGGCCAGCTCAGCCCGGTACCTGGGATGAAAGAGCACCGGGTTCCCCCTCCGGCCGCGGTGGACAGGCACCACGATGCCCTTGCGGCCCACTTCAAATTCGGCGATGAGGCGCCCGATGGTCTCCCTGCCTATCAATGGTTGGTCGGCCAGGAAGAGCATGACCGCCGACTCTGCAGGGACATGCTCCAGCCCCACTCTTATTGAGGAGGACATGCCCCGACGAAACTCGCGGTTGATCACCACTTTCACCGGATACCGCGAAATCCGGCGGGCGATCTCATCCGCTTCGAACCCGAGCACAACCACAACGCCCTTCAGGTCCAGGGAGGAAAGATTATCGAGCACGTGCTCCAGGACGGTCTTGCCCCGCCATGGCAGTAGCTGCTTGGGTTGCCCCATCCTGCTTGACCCTCCGGCAGCCAGGACGATAGCGGTTATCGCGGCGATAGCTCCCTCACCAACCTGAAAGCAACTTCCATACTGTCATTCCGAGTTCGTGGAGCAGAACGAGAGCCTGCCCTGAGTGTAGCGAAGGGATGATATTCTCCGGACAATTGAAACTCGGCAGCGATTTTATCGAGAGGGTCTGGGAAAGTCAAAACAGCTCGGGCAGACCACCTTCACCT
This sequence comes from Dehalococcoidia bacterium, assembly GCA_016844565.1. Taxonomy (GTDB): domain Bacteria; phylum Chloroflexota; class Dehalococcoidia; order JAENJB01; family JAENJB01; genus JAENJB01. The sequence continues at coordinate 711 of JAENJB010000141.1, read as the reverse complement.
ACCTCCCGTCAAGGGATCCCGACGAGTCGGGACTCTCCCCTGGACATCCTTCCCCCTGCATCTCAAACAGAGTAGAATAGCAACGCCCATGTGGAAGCGCCTGCTCGAATCATTGCGGAGGAACCGCATCCTCGTCTCCCTCTGCGTTACCACCTTCTTCATCATGATTGGCCAGGGCATCATCTCGCCGGTCATGCCCCTCTATGTCAAGAGTTTTGGCATCAGTGTCACCATGGTGGGCGTCGCCATAGGGATGTTCGGCTTTGCCAGACTGACCGCCAACATTCCCATTGGCTATGTCGCTCAGCGGTACGGGAAGCGGGTCCTGCTGGTGGGAGGCCCGGTCGTCAGCGCGGCAGCCGCCCTGCTGATGGCCTTTGCCTCCAGCTATCCGGAACTGATCGCGTACCGCTTCCTCTCCGGCCTCGGCTCGGCCATGTACGTCACCGGCTCGGTCATCTACATCGCGGATGTCACCGGCACCCACAACAGGGCGCGCTACCTTAGCCTCCAAGAGGGAAGCATCGTATTCGGCGGCAGCGTCGGCCCGGTGGTTGGTGGACTGACAGCCGACCTATGGGGACTGAGAGCGCCCTTCCTCTTCCTGGCTGGCTTCTGCCTGGTGGGCATCTACCTCGCCTGGACCCAGATGCCGGAGATTAAGCCCACCCCCAGCGCCATCCCGCCCGCATCACCCGGCAAGCCTCCGGC
>JAENJB010000140.1 GCA_016844565.1 Dehalococcoidia bacterium | reverse complement strand
TCTTCTTCCAGAACTCCTCACCGAGGTCCAGCGCGGCCGCCATGCCGGAGGTGCCCGGCCCGGAGCCAACCCTGGGATCCTGCAAGACTATCTTGCCCTTCCACTGGGGGTTGAGCAGGTCATCCCACTTCGTAATCTCGCCCTGCTTAACCAGGGTGGTGTTAATGGTCACCGGAGCGTCGAGGCTGGTGCTGATAATGTAGGCGCTCTTGGTGGGGTCGTACTTCCCCGGGTGGAAAAACCAGACATCCTTCTCCTGTAGCGACGGAATGGCGACCTCAACCGGTTGGCCGAAGCCCTGGGCCACTACGTTACGCTGGTTGACCCAACCGCCCATGAACACGTCGGCGAAGTAGGTTTTCGCCTGCTGCTCCGTCTTGATCTTCAGCTCCAGGTCGTTGCCGATTCCTCCGATGTTTTCCACCTTAATGCCGTACTTCTTCATCCCCTCTTCCATCGCCTTGCCCGTTATGGCGCCAAACACGTTGTAGACCGTTACCGTGCCTTCTTTTTTAGCTGCTGCCAGCACCTTGTCCCACTCGCTCAACGCTGGGGCAGGAGACGCCGTTGGCGCCTGGCTAGGTGCAGGCGATGGAGCCAGCGCCGCCTTGGGGGCACAGGCCGCCAGGACCAGTCCCAGGACTAGAAACAGGGTTATTGCAAAGCCGACTTTCTTCATCCGAAATCCTCCTCATTGTGATGTTGCCTTCGTGCGGATGCCGGCGACAAGCTACATGCTCCGTCCCCTCCCGAAGATAATATACCCAATATAACGCACCCCATCCAAAAAGGATAGCGGACTGCGTGACCGGCCGCAACTTCTGGAACAATGATACCTGTATAACCTAATACGGGCCGTTTAGTCAAGCTGGCCAACTTGACAAGCGCGAAAAAAGTATGATATACCCTGAGTTCAGTTTCATCCGCCCCTTGCCAGAGCTTGCCAACCAGACAAGGAGGTTTCCCGAATATGGTCATCAAGAGCATCGATAGGACGGCGTGCGACGATTGCTGGCTGCGGAAGGACAAGGGCTGTCCTGTGGCCGATTCTTGCTCAGTGGATGTCATCAGATTGAACGGCGGCGGCAAGCCGGTCATCCTTTACCCGGCCGACTGCCACGCCTGCTTCCTTTGCGAGCGGGACTGTCCTTTGGGCGCGGTCAAGGTATCCGCGGTCATCCCCCTGCCTCTTTTGCCCTACTAGGCACCCGGGTCCCCGGAGGGCGACACTGTCTAAGATCGAGCGAGTGAAGAACGTCCGGGTCACCATGCGCGACGGCATCTCCATTGCCGCGGACGTCCATTTGCCCCAGTCAGGGACGCGATGCCCCGCCCTGTTCGCCATGTCTCCGTACGGGAAAGAGAAGCAAACATTTCCCGGGGGCATCTTCACCTTCGTAGAAGCGGGAGATATCGAGTATTTCACCTCCCGCGGCTACGTCTATGTCATCGCCGATTCCCGTGGCTCATCTCCCTCGGAAGGACGATGGAACCTCTTCGACAAGAGGGAGCAGATGGACGGCCACGAGATGGTGGAATGGATAGCCAGACAGCCCTGGTGCAACGGCAAGGTTGCTATGCTCGGCGAGTCCTATCTCGGACTCATTCAATACCTGGTGGCCGCGACGCAACCACCATCGCTGAAGACTATAGTGCCATTCGACGCCATGACCGACCTGTACCGCGATTTCACCTATCACGGCGGCCTCTTCAATCTCGGCTTCATGCCGATGTGGCTGTCTATGGTATATGAGAGATGTCTGCCCGGGCCATCCGATTCCACTTCCGACAAGTGGCGGCCGCCTGCCAACGTCCTACTGGCCCTGCACCGGCACTCCAGCGATGGTCCGTTCTACTGGGAACGGTCGGTCCGCGCGCGGTTCGACAGGATAACCGTCCCGGTGTTCCATATCGCCTGCGCCTCCCAGTTCATTCACTACCGGGGACATCTCCAGGCTTACGATGCTATCAAGACGCCGAAGAAGCTCTTCATCGGCACCGGTTCTCCCTGGGCCTTCTTCCACAGCCGGGCTCTCACCCAAGAGATAGGCCGATGGTTGGACTACTGGCTCAAGGGGGTGGACTCCGGCATCATGAGCGAGCCTCAAGTGACCATGTACGTGTCCGGTGCCAATGAGTGGCGCTACGAGGATGACTACCCTCCCCCGGGGACGAAATGGAACAGGTTCCGCCTTATGGCTCCCTTCGGCAGGAGCCTTCCGAAGACGACGCTGCCGACAGCTACAAGTATCCCGAGTCGCAACGTACGGTGGAAGCCAACCTGCCCGTGCTTGGCTATTCCACTCCCCCTTTATCCGAAGACACCGAAGTCACCGGGCCAGCTAGCTTGGTCCTCTATGCAGCTTCCACTGCCGAGGATGCCTCCTGGGTGGTCAAGGTTGATGATCAGTCCCCGGACGGCTCTTTCACCGTGGCCGGCAAAGGGTGGCTCAGAGCTTCCCACCGGGAGCTCGACGATGCCAGGTCGTTTCCGGGACAACCTTTCCACACCCACACCAACCCGACGCCCATCGAGCCCAACAAGGTGTACCGCTATGATGTAGAGATATGGCCCATCTTTCGCGCCTTCAAGGCAGGGCACAAGATAAGATTGAGAATCGCCAGCAGCGACTCCCGCACCTGGGATGCCAACAACTTCCATCTGCCGGTGGAGTTGCCGGCCACCATCACCGTCCATCACAATAGGCTTCATCCCTCCCATCTATTGCTGCCGGTTGCGCCAGCCTCCAGGAAGACGAGGGGGAGAAAACCGCCATTTGCTTATGAGCCTGTCCCCCCCGTGATCGGTGCCAGGAGCTAGTCGAGGAAACGAACGTAGAAAGGAGGCACCCGTGAAATACGACGCTTTCCTGACCCTCCTCAAGACGAGGAGGTCCATCCGCTACTTCAAAAGAGACCCGCTACCCGAAGGGGCTGTCGAGAAGATCCTGGAGGCGGGGCGGTGGGCCATGTCAGGTGGGAACGGTCAACCATGGGAGTTCGTCGTCGTCAAGGATAAGGTCATAAGGGCCAAGATAGCCAAGATCATGGACGACCGGCAGGAGCGCACCTGGCAGGTGGAGCTGACCAGGGTGCAGGAGTACCGGCACCCGCAACATCAGAGGAGGGACCTGGTTGATACCCAGGTACGCATGGTGAATGAAGCTCCGGCCATCATCATAGTCTGCGGCGACCCGCGGAAATTCCAGGCAACGGTACTCGTTAACCAGTATTCCTCCGGAGAGCATGATATCTTTCACATGAACCTGGGCAATGCCGCCATGGTCATGAACCTGGCCGCCGCCTCCCTGGGGCTCGGCTCGGCATGGCAGACGATTGACCGGCCAGCAGAGCACCAACTGAAGGAGTTGCTCGGCATACCCATAGAATACAAGATATATGTTCAGATTCCCGTTGGGTACCCGGCTTTTAATCCTCCTCCCACGTACCGGCGTCCCCTGAGCGACCTGGCTCATTACGACGGATACGATAAGTCCAAGCACCAGACGTGGGAGCAGGTGAGAGAGTGGCTGGCCATGCTCCGGCAGGGTTCGCTGCCGTCCTACGACGTGAGGAAGAAGACCAGGAGCTAAAGAGGCTGGCGCCATTAACAGTCAGCGAAAGAGGCCTCAGACCGCCTCTTCGACTATGTCGAGAAACGAAAGAAAAAGAAGGAGGTACCAATGCAATACGAGGATTTTCTGGCACTGGTGAAGAAGAGGAGGACCATCCGGTACTTCAAGCCGGACCCCCTGCCAAAGGGGGCCATTGAGAAGATCCTGGAGACCGGCCGCTGGGCCATGTCCGGAGGCAACGGGCAACCCTGGGAGTTCCTGGTAGTAACGGACAGGGCCGTCAAGGCCAAAGTGGGCGCCATTATCAACGGCCGGCAGGAGCGCCACTGGGCGCTGGAACAGACCAGGGAACAGCGCTACCGCCACCCCGGCCACTTCAGGCCAGGGCTGGTGTCCGACCAGGTACGCATGATCAACGAAGCGCCTGCCGTCATTATCGTTCTCGGCGACCCGAGGACCTTCCAGGCAACCGTCATCGGCAATCAGTTCTTCTCCGGGGAGCACGATATCTTCCACATGAACCTCGGCAACGCCGCCATGATCATGAACCTGGCCGCCGCCTCGCTGGGACTCGGCGCGGCATGGCAGACCATCGACCGCCCGTCGGAGCATCAGTTGAAGGAGCTCCTTGGCATACCGCTGGAGTACAAGATATACGTCCAGATCCCGGTCGGCTACCCGATCAATGTGCCGCCTCCGCAGTACCGGCGAACATTGAAAGAGGTAGCCCACTGGGAGAAATACGACAAGTCCAAGTACCGCACCCATGACGAGATCCGCGAGTGGCTGGCACAGTGCCGCCTTGGTTCGCTGCCATCATACGACGTGAGGAAACCGGCTGACTCGACAGTCGAGCTGATCAAGACCGCGAAGGGCGGGACACCCGCTGCCCTGACCTCCGCGAAGGCCGCTCCCAAGAAACCGGCCAAGAAGAATTAGTGTCCATCCCGTCATTCCCGCTCCCCGCGAAGACGGGGAGCGGGAATCCGGAGGACTCGTCGGTCATTGGGGGCCCATTGGCACCCCGGAGCGGTGTGAGATTGCTTCGTCACCTCCGGCGCCTCGCAATGACAGAGGTGCGGCGGGTCCACCTAATACCTACTGGTGCCCATCGCAATTGGGCATGACAGATTCCCGCGACGACGGCCAGGGCCATCGCTCGGTCACCGTAAAGGAAAGCCGGCGAGGCCCGATGACTGAATACACTAATGGAGGTGCCCCGTGGCTGAAGACCTGAGGGCTTGGCTGGAGAGAATGGAGAAGGAAGGGGAGCTGAAGAAGCTCGACGGGGTCAGCTGGGACCTGGAGATCGGGACCATCACTGCTCTCAATACCAGAAGAGACTCACCCGCCGTCCTCTTCGATAACATCCCGGGGCATCCTCCCGGGCACCGGGTGCTCACGGGGTCGATTCTGACCCCCCGGCGGGTGGCCCTCACTCTAGGGCTGCCAGCGGACGTGCCCGAAAACGAGATGATAGCTGCCGCCAAGAAGAAGGTGAAGGGGTGGCTGGACAATCTGGATAAGTTCAAACCCAGGGAGGTTAGGGAAGGTCCGGTGATGCAGAATGTCCAGAAGGGGGACAAGATAAACATCCTCCAGTTCCCCTCCCCGAAATGGCACAAGAAAGATGGGGGCAGGTATATTGGCACCGGTCATTGCCTGGTCACCCGCGATCCGGAGACGGGGGACGTGAACCTGGGGACCTACCGCGTCATGGTGCAGGACGAGAAGACCCTGGGCTTCCACATCTCCCCGGGAAAACACGGTCGCATCCACTTCGAGAAATATCACGCCCGCGGCGAGAAGGCTCCCATCCTGGTATCCGTCGGCCACCATCCCCACTACTTCGCTGCGGGTACGTTATCTCTCCCGCACGGCGCGGAGTACAACTACCTCGGGGCGATGAAGAATGAGCCGTCCGAGGTAATCACCGAAGAGGTCACCGGACTGCCCATGCCCGCTGACAGCGAGATCGTTTTCGCCGGGTTCTGCCCCCCGGACAAGACCAGGGCCGAAGGGCCCTTCGGCGAGTACACCGGCTACTACGCCAGTGGTGAGAGGCAAAACCCGATAATCGAGGTGGAGCGCGTCTACTTCCGCAACAACCCGATCATCCACGGTGCGCCCCCCAGCCGCCCCCCCTACAACGGCAGCTACTACCTGACGTTGATTGGCAGCATACTCATTGAACTGGAACTGGCAAAGCTGGGTGTGCCCGATGTGAAGGGCGTCTGGACCCACGAGATCTGCTCCAGCTACTTCGTCGCCATATCACTCAAGCAGAGGTTCGCCGGACATCCCAAGCAGGCCGCCCTCTACGCCTCCGAGATTTCGGCGCGGGGCGGGATGGGAGGCCGCTATGTCGTCGTGGTGGACGAGGACATCGACCCAACCGACATCAAACAGGTGCTCTGGGCGATGTGCACCCGCTCCGACCCTGAGAAAGACTTGGACATCATCCGGCGCACCCGAAGCTCCCCGCTGGACCCGATAATCAAGAAACCAGCCGCCGGCCTCTTCTCCTCCCGTGCGTTCATTGATGCCACCAAACCGTGGGAGTGGCGGGATCAATTCCCCGAGGTGGTCGAGATTGACCAGGAGATGGCAGCGATAGTAAGGAAGAAATTCGGCAAGGAATTGAAGCTGTGACCATCCGCTCTGTCATTCTGAGAGTCTGTGAACCAGTACCATCCCGGCAACCGTAGGAATCCAGATGTCGCCTGAAAACCTCACTCGAGAACTTGAGAAAGCAGCCCGGAAGGCGGGCGTCAAGTTCTTCGGCGCCGCAGATGTGACGCCGGCCCGCGAATACGTTCGCCGCACAGGGGGAGAGTTCGTCGCCGGCTTCCCACGAGCTATCTCTCTGGTCATGCTCCGCTCACCGACGGCTATCGAGCAGATTAAGCGGCGTATCAAGGGCGAGGAAAGCCCGCAGGAGCAACTGGTCGCCTTCTACACCTACCGGGCCCTGAGCCGGGAGTACGAGGGGAACTGGCTTAACCAGATCACTATTGAGCTGGTCCATCGCATCGAGCAGGCTGGCTACCGCGCCTACCCCGTGTTCCGCTCCGGAATCGGCCCCCACGGCATGACCGCACCCTTCTCGCAGAAGATAGCTGCCTACCTATCGGGCCTGGGCTGGATGGGCCGGAACTGCATGGTGATCAACCCGGTGCACGGACCTAGAATTATGCTGGCCACGGTGCTGACCTATGCGCCGATCGAGACCGGCAAGCCGGTCGAGGACAGGTGCGGCGCCTGCCGGGCCTGCGTCGAAGTCTGCCCTGCCAACGCCTTCAGCGGCGTCCCCTTCGACCCGGCCGAGCCTCCGGAGAACAGGATGAACAACGAGGCCTGTCGCGCCTACTGTGAAGGGCTCCTGCGCTCCCTGGGAGTGGATCGGGACTACATCGCGTCGGGACACGTCTGTGGGCGGTGCCAGTACGTGTGCCCCTTCGGCTTCAAGAAAGCTCGCGAAGCCTCAACCGCGCGCTGACCGCGCGAACCAGCCTGACGTTTCAATTCCCGGAGACCCTGGCCTTCATGCCTCAGCCACCATAGCGTGGCGCTGGGCCAGCTTGCGAGACACAAGGGTCAGGACAAAGAGCAGGAGCACCATCAGCACCGCCAGGGCGCCGACCAGCGGGGTGGAGCCATAGGTCCATAGCTGGAAGATGTACACGGAGAAGACCACAGTGTCCGGTGTATAGAGCAGAGCCGCCATCTCGAATACCTTGCTCGAGAGTATGAACACATAGAGGCCGCCGGATATCAGTGTGGGGAGGATAAGGGGGATAAGAATGCGTCGCATCACAGTGATAAAGCCGGCGCCAGCGGTGGCAGCCGCATCCTCCAGTTCCTTGTGGATTTGAGCTACCCCGCTATGAGTGAATCTGGTAGCGGTGGGCAGGAACCTTATCACATAGGCCAGCACCATGATCCAGATGGTGCCATAGATACCCACCCGCCAATAGAGGAAAACTATCATGAAAGCAAAGGCCATGGCCACGGCGGGGATGGACATGGGCAGGAAAGCCAGCACGTCCAGTACCCGGCCACCCCTCGGTTTGAGGCGGATCACAATCCACGAGACCAGGGTAGCCAGCAGCATGCCTCCGACACTGACTATCCCGGACAGAACCGCAGTGTTCCTTATCATTAAGACAAAGTCGCGCCGGTCGAAAAGCTCTCGATAGTTGTTCAGGCTCATCTGAGAGAGAGCCTCCCGTGAGGGGAACTGGAAGTAGGGCAGGAAGGAAGACCACAGGAGGATCAGCAGGGGCAGCACGAAACCAACGAAGATGAAGAAAAAGACAAAAACCCCGGCCAGCCCCCGCCACTTTCCGAGGTTCATCAACCGCGGGCGGTAGCCCTTTCCTGTAACGGTGGCATACCTCTCGGAGTGGGCCAGCACCCGCTGGTAAAACATCAGCCCCACAAAGGCCAGCACGATCAAGACCAGACTGAAAACGAAGGCTTCCCCGTACTGGGGCTCCGGCATCACCCTCAGGGCGATGTAGATTTGGGTGGAGTAGACCATCAGCCCTCGCCCGGCCCCCATGATGAGAGGCACGTCCATGGCTTCGAGGCCGCGGACGAACATCAAGAGGCCGACCGCGGCCATGGCCGGGGCCATCATCCGGAAGGTTACCCTGAAAAGGGTGGTGGCCCGGTTCGCCCCTGAAGTATAGGCCGCCTCTTCCAGCGAGGGGTCCATGGACCTGAAAGCGGCGCCCAGAAGGAAAAAGCTGAGAGATGACATGGACAACCCTTCCACCCACCACATGGCCGGTATGGTGTAAGCACTGAAAAGGGGACCGGCAAAACCGAGCGACCTCCAGAGGGTGTTCAGCAGCCCCACTGAAGGGCTCAGGAGCAGGACCCAGGAGATGGCTTTGAGCATCCCGGGCATGATGAGAAGGATGAACATCAGG